>DATNLB010000503.1:0-3927 GCA_035603095.1 Candidatus Acidiferrales bacterium | reverse complement strand
TACTCGACGGGAGCCCGGCACAGCCCGGGCGATAACCGGCAGAAGATTCTGCTCGCCTACAGCCTCGAATCCGACAAACCGGCGTGGCGATCTCCCCAGGTAGGTTCGGGGCATTCCTCGGGTGGAACGATGACCACCGCTGGGGGACTGCTCTTTTTTGGCGATGATGCGCAGTCTTTCGAAGCCGTGGACGCGCAGACGGGCAAACCGCTATGGCACTTCAACACCGGCCAAGGCATGCACGCTTCACCGATGAGTTATGCGGTGAACGGGAAGCAATACGTGGCTATCGCCGCGGGGAGCGACATTTTCAGTTTTGGGTTGCCTTAAGGAACGATCGAATTCAAATTTCAATTACTCGAAGGAGGATGCGAAATGTTTTTCACTCTGAGCACGAGAAGGAGTTTTGCAGCTCGACTGGCCGCGCTTTTGCCAGGCCTCGGCTTTGCGGGAATGGCGGCTCCAACGCCGGCGACGGCCGCGCAGAATACCGGCGGCGTCCAGAAACTGGACGGCGATGGAAAGCCCGCCGGCAAGGGTTTCATCACTCCGCTGATTATTTACAACGGATTGATCTACATCGCGGGGCAAGGCGCGCATTCACGCGGCGACAAGTCCGACGCCGGCAAAACTCCTACCATCGAGATGCACACGCACATGGTGATGGAAGGCGTGAAGGCCACCGTTGAAGCGGGCGGCGGCACTATGGACAGCATTCTTCAACTAACCGTGTTTCTAGCAAAGCTGGACTATTACGACGGCATGAATTCGGTGTTCAAGACTTACTTTCCGAACGGAGGGCCTGCTCGGACCACCGTTGCGGTGGCGGGGTTGCCAGGCGAGTCACTGGTGGAAATTAACTGTATAGCTGCGGTAGTGCGCGACGCAAAGAAGGGGGCTTAGAACGATGGCCTTCAACGATGGCTGGAATCGCAGAACATTTCTGGGCACGCTCGGCGCGCTGGTCGGGATGATTTTCAGTGGACGCAAGGCGTTTGCCCTACCATCTGCCGTGGGTGGCAAGGCCGCTACCGTCTCGGGCTTTGGTGCAACCGGGAACGTCTACGAAGAATTGGGCGTAACCACGGTCATTAACGGGCAGGGCACCATGACGGTGCTGGGTGGTTCCTTGATGAGGCCCGAGGTCGAAGCCGTGATGGCGTTGGCGGGCCGCCACTTTGTCAGCGTTCCTGAGCTCGAAGTCGCCGCCGGCAAGCGCATTGCAGAAATGCTCAAGCTACCGGAGGGATACGGCGCCATCGTCACTTCGGGGGCCGCCGCGGCCATGCAATCGGGGCTCGCGGGCATCCTCACGGGTGATAATCCGAAGTTCATCGAGCAGTTGCCGGATCTAACGGGCATGAAATCGGAAGTCATCATTCAAAAGTCACACCGCAATCCTTTCGACCATCAGTTGCGCTCCACCGGGGCGAAGCTCGTGGTCATCGAATCGCACGACGATCTGAAAAAGGCCATCACGCCGCAGACGGCGATGATGCACTTTTCAAACTTCGCTGATACGGAAGGGCAGATCAAAGTCGAAGAATGGGTCAAGCTGGCGCATGAAAATCAGATCCCGGCGTTCATCGACGCCGCGGCGGATACGCCTCCCGTCTCGCACTTATGGGATTACGCAAACATGGGCTACGACCTCATCGCCTTCAGCGGTGGAAAAGCGATTCGCGGGCCGCAATGCGCGGGTCTGCTCGTCGGCAAAAAGGATCTGGTCGCCTACGCCTTGCTCAACAACAGTCCGCACGAAGACACACTCGGCCGTAGTCAGAAAGTAGGGAAGGAGGAAATCGTCGGGATGGTGAAGGCGCTGGAATCTTATTTGAAGGAAGATCACGAGGCGCTGAACAAGGAATGGCAGCGCCGTCTGGATTTCATCTCCGGCCAAGTGACAAAGATTCCCGGGGTGACAACTTCATTCCCCGCCCCGGAAATCGCGAACCATGTCCCTCACATGCACATCAAGTGGGATGCGGCGCGTATTGCGTTGACGCCACGCGAAGCGGGCGCTGCTCTGCGCGGCGGAACGCCGTCCATCGTTCTTTCATCGGGGGAGCATGGCGAAGCCTTGTCGATGAATTCCTTCATGTTGCAGCCGGGGGAAGAAAAGATCATCGCCCGGGAGTTGGTGAAGGTCTTGAAGTTGCACGCAGCGTGATCGAATCGAGACTGCTGTTCGCGGCTTCGAGGAAGCCGGATTCTCGGAACCGCCGTATGTTCGCACTCTCCTCGAAGCGAGGGAATGTGCATGACTAAGCACGGAGAGAGTCGGGTTCGCTGGTTCCTGGTATCTTGGCTGTTTATCCTGGCCGCCGTCGCGTATCTCGATCGGATCAATCTCTCCATCGCCGGAAGTTTCATTGCCACGGAATTCCGCCTTTCCAATGTTCAATTGGGCTCGCTTACCAGCGCTTTCTTGATGGGCTATGCGGTTTTCCAGACCGTCGGAGGCTGGTTGGCCGACCGCCTCGGTTCGCGCCGCGTACTTGCTATCGGTGTCCTGTGGTGGGGTATTTTCACTTCTCTGACTGCGGCAGTCCCCTCTGCGATTGTTTCTGCGGTTCTGGTTCTTGCGGCGGCACGATTTCTTCTGGGGGCTGGAGAAGCCGTGCTTTTCCCTGCTTCCAACCAATTTATTTCGCGCTGGATTCCCTCGCAGGAGCGCGGTGTCGCCAACGGTCTGATTTTCGCGGGCGTCGGCGTGGGCGCGGGCGCCACGCCATTTCTCATTACCTACATTATGGTTCACTACGGTTGGCGGTGGTCCTTCTGGATGAGTGCCGTCATCGGATTGGCCGTCGGTGCCGTCTGGTACTTCATTGCGCGGGATACTCCGGAACAGCACGCCGGTGTCTCTCCCGCGGAACTGCAACACATTCAAGCCGGCAGAACGGTGGGACCCTCCGCTCACTCAAGCACAACCAATGAATCAAGTCGAGGCGTAGCTGCTTCTGACGATCGCATTCTTTGGAGCACCATCCTCTCGTCGAAGAACGTCTGGGCCGTCACGCTTGCCTATTTCTGTTTCGGTTATATTGCCTGGATTTTCTTTACCTGGTTCTTTATTTATCTGGCCAAAGTGCGCGGCTTGAATCTGAAGGCCAGTGCGTCCTACACAACGCTGCTCTTCCTTTCTATGGCTGCATGCAGTCCGCTCGGGGGCGTGATCAGCGACAAACTCACGCGCTTGTATGGGAAACGGATCGGGCGAGCTGGCATTGCTGTCTTCGGGCTCCTCTTGACGGCCGTTTTTCTTACGTTCGGTTCGCAAGTGCAAAGCGCTCGGCTGGCCAGTGTCGTTCTTGCCGGTGGCGCGGGCGCGCTCTATCTTTCGCAAAGTTCCTTCTGGTCTGTAACTGCGGATATCGCCGCTGGATCTTCGGGCTCCGTTTCGGGTTTCATGAATATGGGCAATCAACTTGGAGGAGCACTCACCGCTTCACTTACACCTGCAATCGCGTCTCGATTTGGCTGGACCACTTCCTTTTGTGTCGCCGCGGGTTTGTCGGTGCTTGGTGCCGCAGCCTGGCTGCTTGTCGATCCCGAACGCGCGCTGTGGCCCGCAACGAAATTGCCGCCGTCGCCAGAAAAGCGTTGAATCCGGGGAAGATCAAGCCAAGTGCGCCAGCCTTGGACAACGCGGCGTCAACGACCTAAAATTTGAATGCGATGTAGAAAAAACTTGACTGCATGGGCGTATTGCAGCTCGTAAGATTCCACGGTATACTTTTGCCCATGTCATTGAGCCTTCAGCAGTCCCAGAGGAACGCACTTATCTGTTGTATGTGTTGTACACACCTGTCCTCTGGCACCGGGAGGCTATTGATCTAGGAATCATAACCTAGCCTAGCTTTTGTGAAACCCACCGCCAGAGTCGATTGGCAGGTGGGTTTTTTGTTTTTGGGCAGCATTTTT
>DATNLB010000310.1:0-9483 GCA_035603095.1 Candidatus Acidiferrales bacterium | reverse complement strand
TTGCCGAGTTGTCTCTTGTTGAGGTTGATTGAGTCCTCTGCCTCCGGCCAGCAAGTGAGCTTTTCGCCGGAATCCCCTGCCTTGCACTTGGGCAGGACGTCGCGCGTGTTGTAAAAATGCACGACTTCTTTCAGGCTTTTGAAATAGCCATTGTGCATGAAGGCCTTGACGAAACTTGGCGTGGGACGCATGTCGACATTGCGCAAAGTAGGTACCTGGAACTTCGCGTCGAACTTCGGCGCGAGTTTGATCCACCCAGAATCAGGATTCAGTTGACCGCTATCGCTTTGCAGCTTGCGCAGGAAGGATCCGACTCCCGTATCGACGTACGTCCCTCCCGCGAGGTTGGCACTATAGCCGCGCTCGTCGGGCGCGCTCTCGTAGTAAAACTGCAATCCCGGATTTCCTGGGACGCCGAGGTTACTGGCGGTGAAATCCGTGAACAGGGGCTCTTCACCGGGCCCGCCATCGCGATGGCACTCGTTGCATCGAGCCTTGCCGCGGAACAGCTCATAGCCCAATTTTTCCTGCGGGGTGAATTGATCCTTTCCTGCCTGCACGCAGTCATACTTCGACGTGAAGGGACTCACCTCTGGCGAGAACTCGTACGAGGAAATGGCCAGCGCGAATCCGTCGTAGACATGATCGGCGCGAGCTCGGTCAGCAGGGCTCAGGTGGACCGGGAACTGATCACTCGCCGGTGGCGGCCCTGGAGTCGCGCAAACTTTTTCCACATTGGGAGGCCATGGAATGGTAAACGAGTCCGCGCCCCACACGGTCTCAAAGAGCTTGCGATAGGGAGCGTTGGAAAGGCGGTACGCAACACAGGCCGAATCGGGCAAACCCATTTCTACGGGATTCGTCGGCGGTCCCTGCGCCTGTTCGGCGCTTGGATTCTGCAGGCGGTAGCCACTCGCGCGCATATCCCAGAAATTCCCACCCACAAAGTCACCCTGGAGCGCGTTGTAGTGGAGCACCGGTGAGAAAGGTGCGTACATGTAACTCTGAGGCTTTCGGTTGCTGAATCGCGTTCTGACTGATCCTGGATACGACACGGTAGTCTCATTCAAAGACTGCATCGGCCCAGTGAATCCCGTCTCCGGCGTATGACAGAAACTGCATGCTTCGTTCTGATTGACGGAGAGGCGCTTATCGAAAAGCAGTAACTTTCCTAGAGTGCGGACCTGCCCCTGGTGATCGAGCGTGGTACGGTCCATTTGGCTGAGAGTGTCGGCCTCAATCCGATCGACGTCGGCAACGACCCTTGCAACATCCTGATCGAACGAGGGGGGCATCTGACCGCCGAGGTTGCTCGGAGACTTTCCTTCGCGGTAAATGGGGGCACCAGCCTGCGGTTTACCGGCCACTGAGCCAAAGAGCGCGCCGAAGGTGACGAGAAGACCGAATAGCGATGCGGCGAGATTTCGATTGCGCATGGTTTCGTCATGCCTCCCGTCAGCGTTCATTCCGCCTTGTGCCACGTGGAATCCGGGTCATAGGCGGTCATCGCTTCCGCAAGTTTTGTCGTGTTGGGACCAAGATCTTTTTCGTAGATGGTCCCCGATTCGCTGACAATAAGAGTCATCACACCCGAGGAGCGGTAGTCTGCTGGATACGCGACAAAGGCGAATCCCGCGCTCATCTTCCCGTCGACGACATAGTTTTTGGCTCCGCCCGGTGCATGTTTTCCTTGACTAGTGAGGATTCGGAAAAAATAGCCATTGAAGGGAACATGCTCGCCAACTTGGTCGGCTGGGAGATTTTGGCGCGCGTAAGCGATGAGAGGGTTGATGGGGCTATCGAACTCATCGCTAGCACCGTGCCAATACAGCCCGTTGTGTCCTCCTTCATCGCTGACCAATTTCTGGGCGAATTGTTTGGGGAGGTCACCTGGCGGGCGGGCAAAATATTGGTTTTGTGCTTCGACCAATTCGTGGCATGCGTCCATGGCCGCGAGTTCATTTCTGCCGATGCGCCGGAATACGATTTCGTCTTTGCCTGCGGCCGTGTCGAAATACCACGAACCGTTGCTCTTCACCAAGGGGATCGGAAAGGGCCAGTTTTCGGCTCCGACTACCAGGGTTACAGTTCCGTTCGTCTCTGTCACGAACCGATGCATCTCCTGGTATTTGACGACGAAGCCGACCCGAGCATCCAAATCTTCCTGTGGGTCGCCGGACGAGAGGACTTCCTTTCCGGCTACTCCGAGGATGCTCAATGGAGCTTGTTCGTCCTGTGCCTCCATTGCACCAAAGAGTGTGCGACCGGCCTCTTCGGCGGAGGCAAAGGTCCGCTGCCCCGGCTCCTGGGCGAACATGGGCGCGGACGAACAGCCCAGGGAAAGTACAAACAGAACGGAAACTGCAAATCGAACAAAGATCTTGCAATCAACTTGAACAAAAATCGAAATCCTACGTAGCATGATGTTCCTCTCCATTCTTGAATTCTCGATAAGCTCTGCCCGCGGGTGCAGCGATCA
This sequence comes from Candidatus Acidiferrales bacterium, assembly GCA_035603095.1. GTDB lineage: Bacteria > Acidobacteriota > Terriglobia > Acidiferrales > UBA7541 > Acidiferrum. The sequence goes on along the minus strand of DATNLB010000310.1, from coordinate 7,004 downwards.
ACGATGTCGTCCACCGCCGCCATGGAAACCTCCACCGTGGGAGCCACCTCCAAAGCTCGACCGCCCGCGGGAGGAGAAGCCTCGGACATTGCCACCGTGATCAAAGCCACTGAACGCGCCGGAGCGTGTTCCTGGTTGAGCGTGAAAAGACGAGCGCCCACCTCCGTGGAACGCGTTGCCGTGGCTTAAATTGCCATGGTTGAAGTTGCCGCGGTTAAAGTTACCGTGGTTGAAGTTGTTGCGATTGATGATCGTTCGGCTGTGGGAGATGTAGGTGTTGTGGTTATAAATCACCCGATGGCCATGCCAATCGCATCCCCAATGATGCCAGCCCCACCCAAATCCTCCGAAGAAACCAACCCCGAAGCCGATTCCAAATCCAATCCCCGCTCCGGCGAGGAAGATCCCCGGCACGGGATACCAGCCTGGATAAGCGACCATCGGCTCGCCATACACGAGCCAGGGATCATACGCAGGCACGTAGACCACCTCAGGATTGGCTGGTTCAATGATGATTGTGTTGCCTTGAGTTGTTACCTTCTCCTGTTCATTGCTGTTCAGGTGGCCGGCCTTGTGAGCCTGCTGACGCATCACCTGGACGGCATCCGTCACATCCTGTTGCTCGTTGGCATATGCGTCGCCGAGGGATGACGTCCAAGATAGGTTCTTGTCCATATTTTCAAGAACCGAAGGAAATTGTGCGAGGGCCTTTACGCTAGGGTCCCAAGGCTGTTTGTCGACTTCTTTCGCCAGCTCTTCACCCTTGAGGTTGGCATGACTCTGCATCCAGCGATCCGCCTCGACAATCTCGGTTGGATACGTTGACGCCGCGAGAATTTGCGCAACGAGGGCATCGGGGTACAAGGCGATTGGCGCGACGAGTTGCTGCAGCTCTTGAGGAGAGTGTGGCACGGGCGGCGTTGACGGCTGTTCGCTGGCTTGGCCCGTAGGACCGAAAGACGCGGCTTGCGCAGAGAATCGCACAAGCAAACAACAGAGAAGTAGGATCAAAACCTGCTTGGACCACTTCAAGTTCATGGCAAATTCTCCAGTACAAAAGTGAGATTGTTCCGTCCGCTTGAATTCAGCGGCCAAAAAACTTCATGAGACCGCGCCCAAAGACGAGCTCAACCATCTGCGAACAAGTGCCACTGGGCACGCAGCGTACCCGGCATGTCATTGCGGCGAGCTATGCCTTCCAAGGCTTCCAGTTCCGAAAAAGTTGCCCCACACGTCGGTTCAAGATTTCATGGCCGGCTTCGGCTGAAATGCCGGCATCATTCTCCTAGTGCCTGAATCACTCAAGCGACGCTACTGGGAGAGGCAACACGGCTGCCAAACGTCTTGGGTCTGTAAGAGATGGAAAGCAAAGGCCGAAGGCAAAGACTGGCACCTCGCGGAATGCCAGCACGCGAACAGTCTGTCTCAATGCCGACAGTCTGACCAGGCGCGGCTGCTTGAGGCTCCCGACATTTGTATCGAGGTTCGTAGGTTGCAACCGAGCACATAACAGTTGGTGGCCACAGGAAAATGTACAGCGGCAGATAGCAGTAATGTTTGTGGTAGCGATGGAAGAAGCGCGCTTCCTGCTTCCCATGCCGGGGTGTGTCCGTGGCTGGGACTCCAGAAAGCGCGCGACCAGCACTTCGTCGATGGCCGCGGGAGAATAGGCAATCTTGTTGTAGCGCTCGGCTGCGGGGAACCGGCAGGCGTCAATTCCAGCCGGTTCAAAGAAACAAGTAGATTCCCCGCAGGGCAACTTCCTTCATCGTGATGCCACGAGCTCGGGAACCCCGGAAAGCTTTGCGTATTCTTCTTCAGCTAAACGGAAGGAAGCCGCCGCAACGTTCTGCTCGAGATGTTCGATCGAGGAAGTCCCTGGGATAGGCAGCATGACGGGCGATCGCCGCAGGAGCCAGGCCAGCGCTATCTGCGTGGGGCTTGCATGGTGGGCCTCCGCGATCCGGTTAAGCACTTCACCGGCAACTTTGCCTGCTCCCAGTGGAAACCAGGGAATAAAGGCAATTCCATTGCGCTCACAATAATTCACCACGTAGTCCCATTCGCGGTCGGCAAAGCTATAGCGGTTCTGCACGGAGACGATAGGAACAATTCTGCGCGCCCGCTCGATGTGCTCTTGCGTGACGTTGGATAACGCGACCAGGCGAATCTTGCCTTCGTTTCGCAGTTGAGCCAGAGTTTCTACCGATGCCTCAAACGAGACGAGGGGGTCCGGAATATGCAATTGATAAACGTCGATACGGTCGAGGCCCAGTCTCTTGAGACTTCCCTCAACCGCCTTGCGAAGATGCAAAGGAGTTGCATCGTGGGTCCACTGATTTGGGCCGGGACGGTTCCAGCCTCCCTTGGTGGCAATTACCAGGCCGGCCGGGTACGGAAACAACGCTTCGGCAATCAGTTCCTCGCTTACGTGTGGGCCGTAGGAATCTGCGGTATCGATGAAATTGATATCAAGCTCCACGGCCCGGCGAAGGACCCCTAACGCGGCCTTGCGGTCCTTTGGCGGCCCCCAGATACCTTCACCGGTAAGGCGCATCGCCCCGAAGCCGAGACGATGCACAGAAATTTCCCCGCCAAGCGAAATGGTTCCAGCTGCACTTGCCGAAAACTCTTTCTTGTTCATGATTCACCTCCAGAATTCTTCCTTTGACCCTATACCACGCTAGCGCTCACGACTCCAGCTTTTCAACCGCCAGCGCCCGCAATCCCGTGGCGTCCAGCTTTTTGTCTTTGACCGCGGCTCCAGGAACACCCACATGGTCGAGGGACGATGTCCCTTTTTCATAACTTCTCCATGTACACAACAAACCTCCTGGCAATTGCTGTGCCATTGATCCGCTACTCCTAAATCCTTTCTTTTCGCGATTGGGGCGTTTTTTCGTTGAGCTCGGCGTCACAAATCTGACACCCGTGCCAGAACGCAGGCGCGTTTGGCCCACATCGCGAATTCACGAACAACTGGCAAACGACTCAATCACTTGAAATGCATTCTTTACCGAAACGAGTCTGTATGCGCTGACCAATTGTTTTTACTACAGTCGCTCTCACTGCGGCGTTTGACCCAGATGCAGGGGATGGGTCGAATGAGATCCCTAATTCGCAACCGCGCGCCCGTCTGGACGCGACTGTCGGAATCCTGACATCGCTTGCGCTGTATGCGGGCGCGGAGAAGGTCCGGCAACTGATCGACGATTGCAAAGTCCTTTTGGGCCATGCAGATATGCGCGTAGCGCGAAAAGGATTCGCACGGAAAGAATCTGGAATCAGAATTGCCAGAGAGATGAGTGGATTTACGAAAGGCAGGTCGGGTATTCAGCATGAATCCAATCACGCCGGAAAAAAATAAGCTCGGATTTGTCGGAGTCGGCTACATGGGCCGGCCGATTGCGCGGAGGTTGCTGGAAGCCGGCTTCAAGTTGACCGCCTTCGACAGGGACCACAGCAAGGCGGAGGAATTAATTCGATATGGCGCTACCGTCGCGGAGAGCATTTCGCAACTTTCCGCCAGCTGCAACGTCGTGTTGTCGTGCCTTCCGACCGATGAGGCCGTTCTAAACATCTATGGAGGACCCGACGGCGCGTTCGCCAATGCGCAGCGCGGCTCAGTGGTCATAGACCTGAGCACGGTGTATCCGGAAACCTCGCAGGGACTTTCGAGACTAGGGTCCGAGCGTGGCGTCGACGTCCTCGACGTAACCATATCGGGAAGTACTCCGGCCGCCGAGCACGGGGTGCTGACTTTGTTCGGGGGCGGAGACCAGGGATGCTTCGCCGCCGCCGAGTCGATCTTCCGCGTGATCGCCCGAAAGTATTTTTATCTGGGGCCGAGCGGCTCCGGAGCGACGATGAAGCTGGTGGTGAACACCCTGCTGGGAATCGGAATGCAGGCGATTGCCGAGGCCGTGGCCCTCGGTGAGAAGGCTGGTCTCGATCGCCATCGTTTGCTCGAGGTGCTGTCTCAGACCGCAGTCGTTGCCCCGGCGCATGCGGGAAAACTGCAGAGAGCTATGAATGGCGACTATAGCCCGCAATTTCCGTTACGGCTTATGAACAAGGATTTCGGCCTGATTCTCAATCTCGCGGCTGCCGTGGGGGCGCGAATGCCCGCGACCGCAGCCGCTTTTGAGGTCAATGCGAGGCAATCCGAGCAGGGAAACGAGCAAGACTTCTCCGCCGTGATTCTGCGAATGGAAAAGCAAGCCCATCTGGATTTTACGGACGAAGGGCGTACTTGAGTTGGCGCCCCTAAGGAGAAGCCGGTCTAACGGGATGGAGTCTATTGCCGTCCTGTGCGCTCGAAGTGAGGGGCGGCGATGATTCAATTGAAGGTGAATGGAGCCGAGCAGTCGTTCGATGGCGATCCCGAAATGCCTTTGCTCTGGTACCTGCGCGATGTTTTGGGGCTGACCGGATCGAAGTTTGGCTGCGGCGTTGGGCTTTGCGGCGCATGCACGGTCCACGTGAATGGACAGGCCACGCGATCCTGCGTGGCAGCCATGCGCGATACGGCCGGAAAAGAAGTCACGACGGTCGAAGGCCTCGAGAAGAACGGATTGCATCCGGTTCAGAAGGCCTGGATGCAAATCAACGTGCCGCAATGTGGCTATTGCCAGGTGGGACAGATCATGCAGGCGGTGGCTTTATTGAACAGCAAAAAGAAGCCGGCCGATCACGAGATTGATGAAGCGATGTCCGGAAACATTTGCCGTTGCGGAACGTATCGGCGGATTCGCGCGGCGATTAAAGCGGCGGCGGGGGAAATGGCATGAGCGCGATTGAGAACGTGAGCCGGCGCAGATTTTTGGCGGGAGGCATCTTCGCGGCCGGCGCGCTTGTGCTTGGCGTGCGCTATTACTCCAACCTTTCGCCCGGCGAAAGACTTCCGCACGATACAAACGCGGACCGCGCCACTTTACATCCCAACGCTTTCCTCGGAATCGACGCAGACGGCACGGTGTGGATCGTGGCTAGCCGCTCGGAGATGGGCACGACAAGCCGTACTACCCTACCGCTCATTGTCGCCGACGAACTGGACGCGGATTGGAAGCGAGTAAAGATCGGGCAGGCCATTGGCGACAAGCGATACGGTGACCAGAATACAGATGGATCGCACTCCATCCGCTCGTTCTACGACGCGATGCGCGAGGCGGGAGCAACGGCGCGATTCATGTTGATTCAAGCTGCGGCTAAGCAGTGGGGAGTTCCGGCAGCGGAGTGCGAAACCGATTTGCATGTTGTTGTCCACCGCTCGACGAACCGCAAAGCGGGTTACGGTGAACTCGCCAGCGCTGCGGTGAAAATGCCGGTCCCCAGCGGAGAAGCGCTGAAATTCAAACCAAAGAGTGCCTGGCGTTATGTAGGCAAGGGGGAAGTGAGCTACGACCTCGAGGCACTTGTGACCGGAAAGGCGATTTATGGCATGGATGCCCGTGTGGACGGCATGCTGTACGCGTCGGTGGAGCACCCGCCCGTCCTCGGTGGCAAAGTGAAATCGTACGAGGACAAGGAAGTCTTGAAGGTCGCAGGTGTGCGTCAGACCGTTCCGATTGATCCATTCCAGCAGGCGCCGGCGTTTCAGCCGCTCGGGGGCATCGCGGTAATTGCGGATAACACCTGGGCGGCGTTTCAAGGCCGCAAGAAGCTGAACATCTCATGGGACAACGGACCGAACGAAACCTACGATTCTGATCCCTACAAGAACGAGCTGCGGGAGACCGCCCACAAGCCCGGGAAGGTGGTGCGCAATATTGGTGACGCGGATGCGGTGTTTGCCAAAGGTAGCAAGGTATATGAAGCGGACTACTACGTTCCGCTTCTGGCGCACGCTACGATGGAGCCAATGGTGGCCCTCGCCGAATTTAAAGACGGAAAAGTGACAGCGTGGGCTCCGACGCAGAATCCTCAAGCTGCGCAAGACATCATTTCGAAAGAGCTGGGGATCGCGAAGGAAAACGTAATTTGCCATGTGACTCTGCTCGGAGGTGGATTCGGCCGCAAGTCGAAGCCCGACTACGTTGCTGAGGCTGCGGTTTTGTCCAAAAAAGTGGGCCGTCCAGTGAAGGTGGTTTGGACCCGAGAGGATGACATCAAGTTCGACTACTACAACGCCGTCGCTTCCATGTATATGAAGGCGGCTCTGGGCGCGGATGGCAAGCCAACGGCGTGGCTACAACGGTCGGTGTTCCCCCCAATTCCTTCCATTTTTGATGTGAATGCGGTCTATGGCGATCCCAGCCATCTGCAGCAGGGCTGGACGGACATTCCTTACGATCTGCCAAATCTTCGCATCGAGAATGGCCCGGCGAAAGCGCACGTCCGCATCGGCTGGCTGCGCTCGGTGGCGAACATCTATCATGCGTTTGCTATTCAGTGCTTCACGGATGAACTGGCACATGCGGCTGGGCGTGATCCGTTCGATTATTTGCTCGACCTCATCGGGAAACCGCGCACGATCGATTTCAAAGGTGTGGATTACCCGAATTACGGAGCTGCTTTTGACGGCTATCCATGGGAAACCGGCCGTCTGCGCCATGTTACGGAGATGGTCGCGGAAAAATCCGGGTGGGGACAGCGCAAGCACGGCAAGGGCACTGGCGTCGGGATTGCGGCGCACCGCAGTTTCTTGACCTACGTGGCCACGGTCGTTGAAGTCGAAGTCCATGATCAGGGTGAGGTGCGGATCCCTCGCGTGGATACGGTTCTGGATGCGGGCCTGGTGGTAAATCCAGAAGCGACCCGCGCCCAGTTCGAGGGCGCTGCGGTGTTCGGCGCCAGCATTGTGCGAAGCGGCGAGATTACGGCCACAAAGGGCGCAATCAACCAATCGAATTTTCAGGATTATCCCGTAGCTCGAATGGCAGAGGCGCCTTATCAGACCAACGTATACATCGTGGACAGCGACGCTCCTCCAGCCGGCGTCGGTGAGCCGGGAGTTCCGCCCTTTGTGGCGGCGTTTTGCAATGCAATTTATGCCGCAACCGGCA
>DATNLB010000480.1:0-4466 GCA_035603095.1 Candidatus Acidiferrales bacterium | reverse complement strand
GAACCGGCCGGACTGAACTCGCGTCACGAAAAAATCCACAGCGTGGGTTTCGAGTGGACCCCGACTCGATCGGAGTCACGCCGAAAATGTCCGTCGAAAATTTCCTCGACCTGGGAAACGAAAAAATTCCCCGGAGCTCCCGAATCACCGCCGGACCGAAGCTGCGTAAAGCAGCAACAGTCTTTTCAAAAGTATCACCTGCTTGAGCGGGCCGCAAGCCGTCCCGGAGTACAGGTTCCAGGAGTGCATTGGTTTTTTTGCATGGTCGCGGTGTTGCGTTTGTTGCCGTGGCTGCGGGTATCACGCTATCGTAGGCAATTCACTTATGACCCCTGAAACGAACAGGGAAAAGCCGTTGCGGCTGGCGCTGATCGGCATGTCCGGTGCCGGGAAGACGTTTTGGACAAACAAGTTAGCAGCAAGCGGGTTTCCCGCGGTTTCCTGCGACGACCGCATCGAACGAAAGCTCGCACCGCGCCTTGCCGGCGGCGGATACACGGGCATCAACGGCGTCGCGGCGTGGATGGGATGGCCGGATTCCGCAACGTACACCGAACGCGAGTCCGAGTACTTGGCCGAGGAGATTCATACGTTGGATGAAATCTTGACGGAGCTCGAGAAGCAGCCAGAGAAATCCCTGGTGCTCGACACCACCGGAAGCGTCATTTATGCCGGAAATAATTTGCTGATGCGTTTGCGGCGGCAAATGACGATCGTGCACTTGGCGGCTTCCGCGGCAGAGCAGCAGCTCCTGATCGAAAGATATTTGAGCGATCCAAAGCCGGTGCTGTGGCGCGGCGCGTTTCAACCAAAGCAGGGGGAATCGCCCCGGGAAACAGTGGGGCGTTGTTATCCAGCTCTGATTGTCGCGCGGCGGCAGAGCTATGAAGCGCTCGCGCATTGCACGCTGCAAGTCGCCGCGTTGCGCGACGGATCGCTGGACGCCCTCGCGTTCCTGAAAATGATTCAGAGCAAAACGGGAAGCGCGCGATGAGCGAGATTCATTGAGATACCGGAGCACCTCGCGCCAGGCCCCGCTCACCTCGCTGCGCGGTGCGGTCCTGCGCGGTCTTGCGCCCGACGGCGGGCTGTACATGCCGGTGGAGATTGCGCGGCATTCGCCGGAGGAACTGGAAGAGTTTCGCCGGCTGCCGTTTACGGAGGTTTGTTTCCGCGTAGCGCGGCCGTTTGCCACTCCGGATGTTCCGGAAGAAGTGTTGTGGCAAGTCGTGAGTGAGGCGATCAACTTTCCCGTGAATCTGGTTTCGCTTTCGCCCGGGCTGCACATTCTGGAGCTGTTTCACGGGCCGACGCTGGCGTTCAAGGATTTCGGCGCGCGCTTCATGGCGCGGCTGATGGGTTATTTTGTGCGCGGCGAAACGCGGCCACTGACCGTGCTGGTGGCGACATCCGGAGACACCGGCAGCGCCGTGGCGCATGGTTTCCTGCGCGTGCCGGGAATTCGCGTCGTGATTCTCTATCCTTCCAAGCGCATCAGCGAGGCCCAGGAGAAGCAGTTCACTACGCTCGGCGAAAACATCACCGCGCTGGAGGTGGCGGGCACGTTCGACGATTGCCAGCGCCTGGTGAAACAGGCCTTTTCCGATGCGGACCTGAACAAGCATGCGTGGCTGACGTCAGCGAATTCCATCAATATCGGGCGGCTGCTGCCGCAGATGTTTTATCACGTGGCGGCTTACCGGCAGTTGCCGGTAGCCTCGGTGCCGCTGATCGTTTCCGTGCCTAGCGGGAACTTTGGCAACCTTACGGCGGGAATCTTCGCCAAACGCATCGGTTTGCCAGTGGCCAGGTATGTCGCTTCCACAAACGCCAACGACGTGGTGCCGGAATATTTGCGCTCGGGAGAGTTTCATCCGCGCGCGGCGCAGGCGACCTATTCGAATGCCATGGACGTAGGCAATCCAAATAATTTTCCGCGGTTGCTCGATTTGTGCCGCAACCGCCTGGAATACGTGCAGAAGGAAATCTGGGGCCACGGCGCAACGGACGAAGAAACGCTCGCCGCGATGAAGATGCTCCACGATCGCTTTGGCTACATCGCCGACCCGCACACCGCCGTTGGCGTGCTCGGCTGGGAAGCGTACCGGCGCGAGCATCCGGAGCCGGCGCAGGGCCTGGTGCTGGCCACTGCTCATCCCGCAAAATTTGCTGATGTCGTGAAGAAGGCTATCGGCACGGCGCCCCCGCTGCCTGATCGCCTCGCCGCTTACTTGAAACGTGACAAGCTTTCGCTGCCCGTTTCGAGTTCCTATGACGAATTCAAGCAGTTTATTCTCGCCCAATAAACAACGAAGAACTCAATTAGCGATCCGGTTGCGACCAGAGTGCGATGAATCGCTAGTTCCTGCGGAGGCGGTCGAGCAGAAGGAAGAGGAACACGGCGACGAACGCGTTGACGAGGGCGGCGACGAAGAGGTGCACGTTAAACCACGACTCCTGCTGCGCCAGCAGAATGCGCCGCGTTAGAACCATCAGGCCTTGATGCGCCACGAAGAAAGCGGCGGTGAGCGCGAACCGCGCCGCGGGATGCTCCGTATCCAGCCGCGCGCCGATGGAGGAAGCCAGATACCCGATGATGGTTTTCGCGATTCCGTAGAGCCCCAGCGGAACCCTGGGGCCGCTGAGGCTGTCCTGCAGGAGGCCGATGACCATGCCCAGCAAGAGTCCGGTGGAGGGATTGCGGCGGCTGAGACCGAAATAAATCGTCACGAGCAATGGCAAATCCAGGATTGCCGCCTTCGAAAAATGAACCGGAAGCGCTGCCTGGATCACCAGAGCCAGCAGCGTGGCGACGATGATGGCGCCCCCGCGAAACTTGTGAACTTCGATGTGCGATTCGCCGCGGATATCAAACGCGTCGTTCATCGTCTTGCCGCCTGAGGCGGATTGGCTGCGCCGGGCGCGTGCGGCTGCGCATCTCCAGTATTTTCTTCATTTTTCATCTCGAGAGGACGGAGCGACAGAAGAACCAGCACTTCCTCCAGGCGCTCCAGATTTGCAGCCGGTTTGATGCGAATCTGCTTGAAGGGATTGCCGGACTTGATCTCCGCGACCGTACCCACTGGGAGATCGCGCGGGAAGATGCGGTCCATGCCGCTGGTGATGACGCGTTCCCCGAGATTGACCGTGTCGTCGTTCGGTACGTATTTCATGACCAACAGCGGCTCACCCTGGCCTCCAACGGGGCTCTGAGTGCGGGAATCGGCCAACATCGCGCCAACGCCGCTCTCCTTGTCCGTCAGCAGAAGTACCTGCGAGGCATTCGGATAGGATTCGACGACTTTGCCGACCACGCCATCCGGAGTGATAACTCCCATGTCTTTCCGGATGCCGTCGCGCTCTCCGCGGTCCAGCTGAATCGTCAGGCTCGCGGTTCCCGTGCCAATCACCCGCGCGGCGATCATGGGGACCCCCGCGTGCGATTGGCGGAAATTCAGCAATGCCGCCAGGCGGTCGGCCTCCGCGGCTTTGCCCTGAAGCTGCGAGATTTGCAGTTTCAGCGCATCGTTCTCACGGCGAATCTGCTCATTTTCCTTCGTCGTGTTTTGCAGCGCGAAGTAGTGGCGCCACGTGGTGCGAAACCAACCGAAACCCGAGGAGCCGGCACGTTCAAAGGGGGAAACCGCGCCGACCGTCCAGACGCGAATCAGCCGTCCCTCTGAGTCGCGCTTGATCTGCACCGCGAGCATGAGCACCTGCAACACGATGACTCCGGCAAGCAGGACCAGCGATTTGTGGCGAGAAGGAATGGCGACCATTGGGCGATCTTCTCTTGGTATTTGCTGGAGCGCCCGGTGACTAGCGGCCGGTGACTAGTGACTGGTAGCTCGTCTTGCAAGTTCTCAGTTGCCAGTGTTCAGTTGCAACGCGACGTCGGACAACGTTGTCTCGCCCGGGCGTCGCAAAACTGCAGCCCCAGCGCAAAACCTCGAAAACTGTTCTCCTAATCGATACAAACCTGGCGCAGCAGCTTGAAGTCGCTCAGCATTTTTCCAGTGCCGAGCACCACCGACGCCAGCGGATCATCCGCAATCGATACCGGCAAGCCGGTCTCCTCGCGTATCCGCTTGTCCAGATTCTTCAGCAGCGCGCCGCCGCCCGTCAGGACGATGCCGCGGTCGCTGATGTCGGCGGAAAGCTCCGGAGGCGTGCGCTCCAGCGCGACGCGCACCGCGTTCACAATGGTCGCAACGCATTCGCTCAGCGATTCACGAATCTCGCTGTCGTCGATGGTGACCGTCCGCGGCACGCCTTCGATTAGGTTGCGGCCCTTCACTTCCATCGTAAGCGGTTTTTCCAGTGGATACGCGGAGCCAATCTCCATCTTGATCTGCTCGGCCGTGCGTTCGCCGACGAGGAGGTTGTACTTGCGCTTCAGATACTGCATGACCGCTTCGTCCATCTCGTTGCCCGCCACGCGCACGGACCGTGAATAGACAATGCCG
>DATNLB010000485.1:0-3181 GCA_035603095.1 Candidatus Acidiferrales bacterium | reverse complement strand
CGTCCGATTTTGATGACTTCCTTTGCGTTCATTTTCGGCTGCGTGCCGCTCTGGATAGCGACCGGCGCGGGATCGGTGGCCCGTCAGATTATGGGCACTACCGTAATCGGTGGCATGGTGGCCGCCACCGGCATTGCGATTTTCATCATTCCGGCGCTGTTCGTCTTGGTCGAGCGGCTGGCGAAGCGCCGCGGTGACCAGCACGATCCTGTTCTTGCGCAACCCAGCCCATCGGAGGCGGACTGACGTGAGAAGACTTGTCGCTGTTTCCCTGGTGATGCTAAATCTTTCGGGCTGCGCTGTCGGCCCAAACTATAAGCGACCGAGCGCAAACGTTCCTGCCGCGTACCGTGGAGCCACGCCGCAAGACGCACACCAGCCCGCGGAGGAATCGCTCGGAGACCAAAAATGGTGGCAGGTGTTTCAAGACCAGCAGCTTCAAGACCTGATCCACACTGCGCTCCGGCAGAACTACGACGTTCGGATTGCAGCAACGCGAATCCTGGAAGCCCGTGCACAGGTGGGCATCACGCGCGCCGACGGGTTGCCGACGATTGATGCCGGAGCTCAGTCTGTCGATCAACGCAATGCGCGCCAAAAATTCTTCCCTGCCTTCAATACCAGCGCTCATCAGGTGGATCTCTCGCTGGCTTGGGATCTCGATTTCTGGGGAAAGTATCGGCGCGCCAACGAGTCCGCGCGGGCAAGCCTGCTAGCCACTGAGTGGGCGCGAGAAGCTGTCATCAGCACACTGGTGAGCGACGTTGCCGCAGCTTACTTTCAGCTTCGTGAGCTCGACCTGCAGCTCGAAATCTCCAGGCGCACGCTGGCTTCGCGTCAGAACTCGCTGCAACTGACGCAAGTGCTGGCAAAAGGTGGCGCTACATCCATGCTCGACGTGCGGCAGGCGGAGCAGTTGGTATTCACTGCCGCCGAAACCATTCCCGATCTGGAGCGACGCATTGAGCAGCAGGAAAACTTCATCAGCACACTTCTTGGAAACAATCCCGGCCCTGTCGCGCGCGGAGCGAAGTTGACAGAGCAACCGCATTTGCCGGAGGTTCCGGCAGGACTTCCCTCCAGCCTGCTGGAGCGGCGGCCCGACATCCGCCAGGCGGAAGCACAATTGGTCGCGGCCAACGCGCAGATTGGAGTAGCGAAAGCAGCCTACTTCCCGCAAATCAGCTTGACGGCGAGCGCCGGATTTCAGAGTTCAGCGCTTACCAGCCTGTTTACCGGTCCGGCTGGGTTGTGGAATTTCGGAGGATCGCTGGTACAGCCCATCTTCGCCGGTGGAAGAATTCGTTCCGGCGTAAGGTTCTCCGAAGCTCGGCAACAGGAAACACTGCTGATCTACCAGCAGACCATCCAGCAGGCTTTTCGTGGAGTTTCGGACTCGCTGGTCGAGTATCGCAAAGATAGGGAGTTCCGAGAGCAGCAGGAGCAACTCGCGTCTTCCGCTGAAGACGCGGCCCGGCTTTCGGAGACGCGCTATCGAGGCGGCGCCACCAGCTACTTGGAAGTACTGACGAACGAAACCAATTATTTTGATGCTGAGTTGGGACTTGCTCAGGCTCAGTTGAATGAGCTCTTAGGGCTGGTCAGCATTTACCGCAATCTCGGTGGAGGCTGGCAAGAACAATGAGGACCGCGAACCAAAAGCCCACCGCTTGGGTCTGTTCGGCTTGCCTTACCGATTCCCCACGAACGCGTGGACTAGGCACTTTCAGCTACGATGAGGCGAGCCGATGATCTTTGCGCGCGAAGCCAGCGCGGCGGTCGTTCTGGTAACGCTCACGCTTTCGTTGCAGTGCGCCGGGATGGCTGCGGTGATTGCTCGGGCAAGACACAGTTTTGCGCCCCACGTTCTCAGGTTAGGGGCGACCCGTTCCGCCGTCCTCGTGATGCGATTGATGACCGCGTTCATTGGCTTGCACCTATTGGAGATTCTGCTTTGGGCGGGCTTTTATCGTTGGCTTTGTTTTCCATCGTGGGAATCTGCCTTTTACTTCTCGGCTTCCAGCTACGCGACCGTCGGCTATGGCGATGTCGTTCTACCTTGGATTTGGCGGACCTTGGGTCCAGTGGAAAGCATCATCGGCGTGCTGATGTGCGGGTTGTCGGCGAGCTTCCTTTTTGCCGTCGTGAGCAGGCTAGTCGACCGTGAGGCGCGGGCCTCAGACACTGCCATCACAGTCGCGGGAGACACTACTCCCGGAACGAGGGTTCGCGGCGGCCAAGCCGCGCGACGCGGCAGTTCGACCGCATCCATCAGTTAGAATAGTCCTCGCGCGCCGACTTTCGGTAGTTGCTCACGGACTCGTCGCGCCTCGTAGAAAGTCGTCCGAAGGGAACCTAACTATGCCTTCCACTGAAAAACTCGACACTCACCACAAAGCGCTCACCCTGAATCTTGATGCATCCGCCTTCGGTTCCTTCGCCGAAATCGGCGCCGGACAGGAAGTCGCGCGCTGGTTCCTTGTAGTAGGAGGCGCCTCCGGCACGGTGGCCAAAACCATTTCCGCTTACGACAAGGAAGTCAGCGACGACCTCTACGGCTCCGGATCGCGCTACGTATCCCGGCAGCGGCTCGAGGCCATGCTGGACCACGAATGGAGCCAGCTTCTGACGCAATTAAGCAAAACCCGCGGGCCGCAAACTCGCTTCTTCTCCTTTGTGGATACCGTCTCCGCGCGCAACTTCGCTGGAACCAACGAGCCCCACGGCTGGATGGGCCTGCGGTTTCAGTTGCAACCCGGGGGCCCTCCTAACGACGTTCTGCTGCACATCAATCTGCTCGATCCTTCCAATCTTCTCCAACAGCAAGCCATCGGGATTCTGGGCGTCAATCTCATTTACGCCGCGTTCCACGAATTGCAAACCAAGGAATCATTTCTGGAAGGTCTGGCACAAGACATCGTCAAGGAGCGAATCGAGATCGACTATGTGGATCTTCGCGGGCCAGGGTTCGAGAGCTGGGATCGCCGCACCTTGCTCGCCCACTTGGTGTACGCGGGACTCGCCGAGGCTGTATTTTTCCCCTCGAAGGGCCCCAGCGTTCCCCCGACCGAGACTCTCTACAAGAAAGCCATCGTGCTTGCGCCGGGAACGTTTAGCCACGTGGATGCAGCTCACGCGCAAGTTCACGCGCGATTGCTGGCTTCGGCGATTCAGGAGCTTC
>DATNLB010000592.1:0-7001 GCA_035603095.1 Candidatus Acidiferrales bacterium | reverse complement strand
GCGCTACGAGGCGTTTGCCCAGCGCCTCAAGCAGTCCGAGCAGCAATGGCAAGCGCAGATGAAGCCTTACGCTGGCCGCAAGGTCGTTACCTACCACCGCTCCTGGCCCAATTTCGCCGAACACTTCGGCCTCAACGTCGTCGGTTACGTCGAGCCGCGTCCCGGAATTCCCCCGAGCCCGCAACACACGGTAGAGTTGATCGGTCAGATGAAGCGCGACGGTGTAAAGGTCATCATGGTCGAGCCGTACTTCGACCTGAAGACGCCCAATTCCATCGCTCGCGACACCGGTGCGGTAGTCGTCGTCCTGATGCCCTCGGTCGGCGGCGAAAAAGAGATCACCGACTACTTCAAGCTGTTCGACTACGACATCGCCAAGCTCAAGAAGGCTTTTGACGAAACTCACTAGGAGAGTACTCGATGGAGATTCTTCCGTTTCTGATTTTGCCTTTCTTGGCGAGCCTGATCCTGACCGGCATCCATTCCTATCTTGGCGTGCATGTCGTCGAGCGAGGCGTCATTTTCGTGGACCTCGCCCTCGCGCAGATCGCCGCGCTTGGCGCCATCGTAGCCATTATCGTGGGGATGGACCCGCATGGCCGCGGCTCCTACTGGATCAGCCTCGGCTTCACGTTTCTCGGCGCCGCCATTTTCGCCTTTGCGCGTACCCGCCGCGGCCACATTCCGCAGGAAGCCTTCATCGGCATCGCTTACGCCGTGGCCTCCGCCATGGCCATCCTCCTGATGAGCAAGGCCACCGGCGAGACCGAGCATCTCAAGGACATGCTCGTCGGCAATATTCTCGCCGTCTCCCGGCCCGAGGTGATCAAGACCGCTGTGCTCTACAGCGTTATCGGCCTCTTTCACTTCATCTTCCGCAAGAAATTCCTGCTCATCTCCATGAACCACGACAAAGCCGAGCAATCCGGCCTCAACGTCCGCTTCTGGGATTTTCTTTTCTACGCCTCTTTCGGTTTTGTTGTCACTTCGTCGGTGGCTATCGCCGGCGTCCTGCTCGTCTTCTGCTATCTGATCGTGCCCAGCGTCGGCGCCATGCTCTTTGCCGACCGCATCGGTCCGCGCCTCGCCATCGGTTGGACCATGGGTACTCTGGTCTCCGCGCTGGGCGTCTATCTCAGCGTCCAGCTCGATACCCCCACCGGCGCCACCATTGTCGTAACTTTCGGCGGCGTCCTCATCATTATGTTTCTATTGCATCTCGTCTTGCACCACGGCCGCTCCGCCCGCGAATTGAAAGGCGGCGCTTCTGCTCAGAGTGAGCTCGCAGCTATCCCTTCTTCCTCGCGAGAAGCGTAGCGTTCAGTTGTGAAGTTGAATTATTACGGTTTCGGTGGCTGCGCTGTCGGCGGCAAAATTCCGTTCAATCGCAGATAAATGGCCTGCGTCGCATAGTGGTCGGTCCAGCTTCCGCCCAGTGCCACCAGCGCGCCTCCCCGCGACATCGGCCGGTTGCCGAACAGCACGAACTGCTCCCCCAGTTTCGAATCATCCACGTTCGCCAGCGCCGTGGTGCAGAACGCAAACGAATCCTTAATCGCCGCCACCAACTTGTCCTTCGGATCCGTCTCCGCAATCTTCACGTCCGGCGCCGTCTGCCCGGAAATCTTCGCGCAGAAGGTATTGTTCGTTTGCGCGATGTGCATCATCAGGTGCCCGAAGGAATTCATCTCCGGCGAAGGCTTAAAGCTGTACTTCTCCGCCGGCATCGCTTCGGCCGCCGCCGTCATGTTCTTCCCGTATCGCGCCACACCCGCTTTCACAAACGTGCTCACGGGATTCGCCACCGGCGACATGTCCGGCGGCGCCGCTGCCGCTCCGCTGGGCGGCGCACTTGCCGCTGGCGCCGGCTGCTGTGCCCCCGCCACTCCCGCCCCCATCAACATCGTTACCGCCACAAGAAAACTCGCATGCCTTCTCATCACTGGCTCCTTCTCCGGACTCTCCGTCGTAAGAATACTCCCGGGCTTGTTTCCAGGAAAGGTTTTGCACAGCAGCCTGCCCCAGAAACCGTCTTCGTGTCGTGCCCTCATAACTGCGCCAGTCTAGGTCCGATCCAACTTTTTGTCACTAGTTGCTGAGAATCTCCATCCGTGCGAAAGTTCGAGTGCCACATTGCCAATTGAACCATGTCCGTCTCCCTTGAAAACTCGAAGCTCATTTACCACGCGCTCAAGTCTTGCGGCATCCAGTTGCTTTCCGCCCTCCCGGAAACCTGGCTGGTCCACCTGATTCAAATTGCCGAGGGCGATCCGGAAATGACTCTCGTCCGCCTGGCCAAGGAAGAAGAGGGCGTCGGCCTCTCCGCGGGCGCGCACTTTGCCGGCGTGAAATCCGCGATGCTGATGCAGAACCACGGCTATCTTGCCTCCATCAACGGCATCGTCTCCTTCGCGCATCTTTACAAAATCCCGCTGTTGATGCTCATCACCTATCGCGGTTCGTTTGGCGAGCGCGACCCCTGGCAGACCCAGGGCGGCAACGTCACCGAGCCTCTTCTTCGCGCCATGAACATTCCCTATTCTTTTCTCGACGCGCCCGCATCCGTGGAAAAGCGCATCCGGCAAGCCCACACCCTCGCCGAGAGCAGTCTTCAGCCCGTTGCTCTGCTCCTGACGCGCGACCTGATGTGGGTGGAATGATGTGGGAGAAATGATGCTCCGCACCGACTGTCTCCGCTCCATTTACTCCGAGCTTGAAAAATGCCTGGTAGTCACCATCATGGGTGCCGTCGCTGCCGAGCTGCAGTCGCTCGGCCATCGTCCTAATTTTTTCTACCTGCAGCACGCCATGGGACTCGCCTCCTCCACCGGCTTGGGCCTCGCTCTCTGCCTGCCCCATCAGAAGGTCGTGGTCTTCGATGGCGATGGCTCGCTGCTGATGAACCTCGGTACCTTGAGCACACTTGCGCGTTACCAGCCGAAAAATTTGGTCCACGTCGTTTTTGACAATGAGAGCTTGCTTTCCGTCGGAGGATTCCCCACGGCCACGAGCACCGGGACGGACTTGGAAGGCATCGCGCGCGCCGCGGGCATCCCACGGGCTTCGACCGTGCGCACTGTCGAGGAATTCAAAACTGCAACCCGCCAGGCCATCCTGGGCGATGGATTGCAGACGATCGTTGCCAAGGTCGAGCCGGTCGGCCCGAAAGCTTTCGTCACCGACCTGGGCCTGCTCGAAAACCGTTTCCAGTTCCGCCGCTACATCCAATCGCTCGCCGCAAAGCCTCATTGAAGCGTCCCCGTTGTTCTTCTTCACTTATTCTGGGCATACTCTCCGTTGGTTGCTCAGGAGGTCTTCATGCCCGGAGTCCTGCTCCAACTCGTCGAGGAACTAAATGCCGGCCGCCTCCGCGTGGTGGACCTCACCCTGCCGCTAAGTTCTGTCACGCCACTGCTGCCTCTCCCTCCGCAGTGGAACAACACGCCGCCCTTCTCCCTCCGCGAATTATCCCGCTACGACGCTCGCGGTCCCGCCTGGTATTGGAACGCCTTCGAGACCGGCGAGCACACCGGAACACATTTCGATGCCCCCGTGCATTGGGTCAGTGGCAAGGACTTGCCGGACGCCACGGTGGATCGTATCCCGCCGAAGAAATTCATCGGCCCGGCGTGCGTCATTGACGTAACGAAAGACGTGGAGAGAAATCCGGATTTTCTGCTGACCTCCGCGCATATCCGGCAATGGGAAGCAGGGCACGGACGCATCCCGCCCGGCGCGTGGGTGCTCCTTCGCACCGGCTGGTCGAAGCGCACCGATCCCGCGCAATACATCAACCTCAAGGACGACGGGCCGCACACGCCGGGCTGGGCCAAGGAGTGCTCGGAATTTTTAGCTGCGCAGCGCGATGTTCTGGGCGTGGGAGTTGAAACCGTAGGAACCGACGCCGGCCAGGCCGCCAAGTTCGACCCGCCCTTCTCAAACCACTACGTCATGCACGGAAGCGGAAAGTTTGGCCTCGCCAGCCTTTGCAATCTCGATCAGTTGCCCCCCACCGGCGCCGTGGTCATCGCCGCCCCTCTCAAAATCGTCAACGGCTCCGGCAGCCCCCTCCGCGTCCTCGCCATCACCTCGTAACTCTTTTCTTCCCCTTTCGCTCCTGCGCGGATGCAAGGCCTCTTCGCCATCCCGACCCTCACTTCTTCACAAACAAAACGCAGTAACTATCCTCCGGCCAGTCATTCACTATTTTTTCCACCTGCAGCCCCGCCGCACGCAGCTCCTCGATCATGATTTTCTGCGGGATGCCGTGCCCGCCCCGGTTGCTCGGAACTCCTTCGACAGGTTCCAGCCCGACCCGCGGCGCGAAATCGATAATCGCCAGCCGCCCTCCGCTCTTCAACGACCGCGCCAGGCTGGCGTCGAACTCCGCCGGCTTGGTCAGGTGATGGTACACGTGCCTCAAGAAAATCGCGTCGCAGCACCCCGCTGGCAGATTCGTCTCCGCCTCTTTGCTCTCCACCGCAACCACGTTCCCCAGTTTGCGTTTCGCAATCTCCTCCTTCAACTCCGCCAGCTTCTTCGCATCAATCTCCGTCGCAAACACTTTTCCCGACGTCCCCACGCGTTCCACCGCCGCAAACGTGTACTTCCCGTCCCCCGCCCCAATGTCCGCCGCGATCGTCCCCGCCTTCCACCCCATCAACTCCGCCAGCCGCTTGACCTCCTCCGCCGCGTCCCCGCGCACCTGCGCCGCAAACACCACCGCCGCCGCGCACGCCAGCCCGACCAGCAGTAATGTTTTCTTTTTCATCGAAATATTGGCCCTTTTCCCCAACAAATCACTAAAGCTGCGCGCAATGCGCTCAATCCCTGATTCGCAGCTACCTGCCATACTCATCATGGCGGCGCACCCAGAATGGCCCGCGCCCGCCCTCATCGCGGCCCTTGGGCGCCAAATCCAGGTAGTGATAGTGGATGTTCATCTTGTCGTTTCCCCGGTCGTAACAGGAGTAGCAGTGAAAGACCGAGCCGCCCTCATCCTTATAGAATACGCTGTGTCCCTCGCGCTCCGGAGCCTGCGGGTTTTGAATCTTGAAATTAAAGAACGCGCTCTTTTTGGCAAGCTCCTCCGCCGTGAAGGACACATGGTAGTCGAAATTGAAATCCGTATCGCTCGAGGAGACCCACTTGAAATTCCAGCCCATCCGCTTCTGGTAAGCCGCTAGCTTGCTGTACGGCGCGCGAGACACCGCGATCATCGTCACGTCGCGCTGCTTCAGGTGCACGCCGATGCCGTTGAAGCCGTCGGCTCGCAGCGAGCAGTGCGGGCATCCCGCGTTGGCGTTCGGTTCAAACATGAAGTGATAGACGATCAACTGGCTTTTTCCGTCAAAAAGCTCCGCCAGCGTTTGTTTCCCGTTCGGTCCTTCAAAAACGTACTCTTTCCGGACCGCCTCCCACGGCAATTCGCGCCGCTCCTGGTTGAGCTGGTCCTGCAGCCGCGTGAACTCCTTCTCTTTGGCCAGAAACGCTGTCCGCGCCGCCAGCCACTCCTCGTGCGATACCACCGCGTGATTCTTGATAACGCTGCCGCTGTCGTTTTTCATGCGCTCACCTCTTCCCGAAATTCGAACCATACCATCACGTCTTAGATTTGAAAAATCTCTATGAAATTCCCGCAAGTGTCTTCAAGTCTCTGTCGAGAGCATAACTTTTACGCCGCTTCCAGGCACCACTTGAAATAGCCGCCACATGTTAACGTACTGCCAGCAACGGAGGCTCAAACCTCATGAAACTCCTCATTTTTGGTGCTACCGGCGGGACCGGCCGCCAGCTCGTTGAACAAGCCCTGGCGCAAGGTCACTTCGTCACCGCATTCGTGCGCAATCCCGCAAAGTTCCATGTCAGCCATGCAAATCTTCGCGTTGCGCAAGGTGATGTCCTTCGCTATGACACCGTTGAACCTGCCGTCACTGGCCAGGACGCGGTTCTCTCTGCCCTCGGCGTCCATCCGCCGGTATTGACGTTTATTGTCGTAACGCTTCTGTGCCAGGTCGCCGCCAGGTTACTGGCTCTGCACGGTGTTGCGGCCTGGTCGGTATCGCTAGGCATTCCGCTCCTTGCTCTGCTTTTTCTTTTCCGGCGAAACACAAAACTATCCGATGGCACGCGCAACATCGTCCGGGCGATGCAGCAGCGCGGCGTAAAGCGGCTCGTCTGCCAGTCGTCTCTCGGTGTGGGCGATAGCCGGGGACGCCTCGGTTTTCTCTATAACTTTTTTGTCATTCCGCTGTTTCTGCGAAATTTATTCGCGGATAAGGCCGTGCAAGAGGCTATCATCCGGGAGAGCCCGCTCGATTGGGTCATCGTCCGCCCCACGGCGCTGACCAATGGTCCGCGAAAGGGCGTCTATCGCGCCGGCTCCGGCATCGGCCACTGGTTTTTTCAAACAAAAATCTCCCGCTCGGACACAGCGGACTTCATGCTGAAGCAAGTCTCCGCGGTCGATTATCTGCGGCAGACACTCGGCCTTGCCGATCAATTGCCCGCTGTTTAAAGTCGTCAGTTGTCTCATGAATTTCTATCCCGCGTGCCCCGATCTTGTCGGGGAGCGACCATCGGGAGCGGAGGGATCTCCCTTGCGGCCGACGAGGATTGCCGTCCTGCCTACCCCGAGCTTCTCGGGGAGAAGCAGCGCGACATTACATCGGTCCCCGGTCTTTCCCGTTCATTCAGAACCCCAGAATCGGAAGGACTTCCCCCCTTTCTTCTGTCTTACTGACAACTGTGAACTGAAAACTGATAACCCCCCCGCCACTAAGCACTCTCAATCCACCCCGCGTATAATGTGCCCTCAACTTCAGGAGAGCACACCATGCACTATCGCAAGTTCGGCCGCGCCGGATGGAACGTCAGTGAAATTGGTTACGGCATGTGGGGACTCGCCGGCTGGACCGGCTCCGACGACGCCGAATCGCTCGACGCCCTGCAGCGCGCCGTCGATCTCGGCTGCAATTTCTTTGATACCGCCTGGGCCTACG
>DATNLB010000765.1:0-7065 GCA_035603095.1 Candidatus Acidiferrales bacterium | reverse complement strand
GCGCGTCTATGATGGCCCGAAGACTCCCTTCGAGCGGGTGGTGGCATCGAAGCAGGGGGATACGGCACAACTAACCATTCTGAAAGAACTGCGAAGATCTCTCGATCCGTTTCAGTTAGCAAAAGTCATCGACAGGAAACTAGAACGGATTTACCGCCTGGCGAACCGGCGGCTGAGTCCGAAAGTCCAGGAGAAGCTCGTGTCCAACCAGGCCCAAAGTGGCCGGCGAAAAGGCTGTGGAAAAGACGCTCGCTTCGCGAGCTTGGAAATCCCTTCGGGATTCCCACTTTCCCACAGCCACAACAACAACAAGCCTTCTACGGTTACATATCAAATGGCTCGACGGGGAGCGCTAGGGTTACATTTTTAGATGGCTTGACGGGGCTCCTAAAACGATTTTCCAGCGTGCTGCTTTTTCACTTGGATTGTCGTTAGTCTTTATTCCGCAAACCCCGACCCTCGCCCCTGCCGTCGTGCTCCCTTACCGCAAGCTCCAAGGTGTTGCCTGCCGCAATTGTTCCGGTGCTCACTCGCTTCGAATGGCGGGACATGACTCGCTGCATGCAAGAGCAACCGCCTGTGGTAGGCTGTGCCGCATTGGAAACACTGAGCGGAGAAGACACATGACCACTGGCACGGCCGTGTTTCCAGTTCTACGATGGGTCGGGTTGGTATGGATTGTGGTGTGGCTTCCCGCCTACATGCGCGTATGGGGGTGGGCGAATCTTCTGCATTTGTGTGACGTCGCAGTCATCCTCGGATGCGCCGGATTGTGGTGGGGAAGTTCGCTGCTGATTTCTAGCCAGGCGGTGAGTTCGCTGGCAGCCGGTATTCTCTGGGGCCTGGACGTGGGTTCGCGGCTACTGACGGGAAGATTTCTCCTGGGCGGTACGGAGTACATGTGGGATGCGCGCGCCCCGATCTTCGTCAGGTTGCTGTCGAGCTTTCATCTCGGTCTTCCCTTGGCGCTGCTCTGGGCCATGCGCAAGACAGGATACGACCGCCGCGCTCTGGCGCTGCAGGCAGCGATTGCGGCGGGGCTTCTTGTCGCCTCGCGGTTTTTGCCCTCGGGGTTCAATATGAACTACGCGTACCAGGATCCTCTCTTTCATCGCTCCTGGGGACCTGCTCCCGTGCACCTCGCGGTGATTTTTCTTGGCGCGGTCGCGCTCCTTTATTGGCCGACCCATCTTCTCTTGAGCTGGATGTTTCCGGTGGCAGGTGCTGCGAAATGAAATGACGAGTCAGGGAAATCAGGAGCGGGAGAAAATGGGCGCGGACGCGGAAAAGAATCGGGAAAAATATCTCGCCATGCTGAAGACAGCCGTGGAAGAGGCGCGCATTGGGCTCGGGGAAGGAGGAATCCCCATCGGTGCGGCGCTATTCGAACGCAATGGAAAACTGCTCGGACGTGGCCACAACCGGCGAGTACAGCAGGGCGACCCTTCCGCGCATGGCGAAACGGATGCTTTTCGCAAAGCGGGCCGGCAGCGGAGTTATCGCGACAAAATTATGGCGACGACGCTGGCGCCTTGCTGGTATTGCAGCGGGCTGATTCGCCAGTTTGGTATCGGCGCGGTAGTGGTCGGGGAGTCCGTGAATTTTCGCGGCGGGATTGATTGGCTGGTCGAAAACGGAATCGAGGTCATCGACCTGCATTCCGAGGAGTGCGTTCGAATGCTCGCGAAATACATTGCCGACTATCCGGAAATTTGGAACGAAGATATCGGCGTGGACTAAAGGCACAATGCAGCGCCGTCAGAAAAATCTATGTACGGAGAATTGCCTGAATATTTCAATGTGGCGGCTCATTTTCTGGAAGCGCCGGCAGCACTTCACCCTGAGCGACACGCCATCGTCGGCGAACCGCGCGAGGTAACCTATGGCGAGCTCTCCGCGCTGGCCAATCGCGCGGGGAACGCGCTGCGTTCGAATGGCGTTTCCCGGGGCGAGCGCGTTCTGATTGTGCTCCCGGATTCGGCGGAGTTCGTGGCCGCTTTTTTCGGGGCCGCAAAAATAGGCGCGATGGCCGTGCCCGTGAATCCCTTCGCGCGATCTTCCGATTACATTCATTACCTTGAAAATAGCCAGCCACGCGCGGCGATTATTCATTCGAGCGCCCTCGCTGAATTTTTGCCGGCATCGGGCGCGCGTCCGCAAATGCCGATTGTCATTGTCGGCGACGAAAAAATGGATTCGAAGGGTGTGGCCTGCGAAAAGTGGAGCGCGTGGACAGCGGCGGCCGCGGAGCATCTCGTAGCGGCAAACACTTCGCCTCGCGATCCGGTATTCATGCTTTACACCTCCGGGAGCGGCGGCACGCCAAAAGCCGCCGTTCATCGCCACGCGGACATGGCAGTTGCGAGCAGGAACTATGCGCAAGGCATCCTTGGATTGCGAGCTGAAGACGTCACATTTTCCGCGTCGAAACTTTTCTTTGCCTACGGCCTGGGAAACGGGATGTATTTCCCGCTCTCGGTAGGGGCCCGGACGATTCTCAATCCTGAAAAAACAAAAGTAGAGCGAGTCATTGAGATTGTTGCGCGCGACCGCCCCACAGTCTTTTTTGCCGTGCCCACGCTCTACGCCGCGATTCTGCGGGAAGCGCATGGACCGCGCTCCACCATCGATTTTTCTTCGGTGCGCAAGTGCGTATCCGCCGGTGAAACGCTGCCAGCGGAAATCTTCAACGCGTGGAAGCGGCAATTCGGAATCGAAATCCTCGACGGCATTGGCTCGACCGAGATGCTGCATATTTTCATTTCGAGCGTTCCCGGGAAATGCAAGCCAGGCAGTTGTGGTTTTCCCGTGCCGGGTTACGAAGTGAAGATCGTCGATGACAAAGAAGAATTGGTGCGCGACGGCGAGATCGGAAATCTTTGGGTGCGCGGCGCGAGCGCGTTTGCGGAGTATTGGCGCATCCCCGAATTGACAGCGCGCACGAAACGCGGCGATTGGATCGTGACCGGCGACAAATTCTTTTGCGATTCGCACGGTTACTACCACTACTGCGGGCGCACGGACGACATGTTGAAAGTCGCGGGCATGTGGGTTTCTCCGGTGGAGGTGGAGAACACCCTGCTCGGGCATCCGCACGTAGCCGAGGCCGCCGTGGTTGGCGCGACCGATGAGCTGGGCTTAGCGTATTCCGTGGCCCACGTCGTGCTGCGCGGGAATGTCCACGGCTCGAAGGAACTCGCCGCAGAAATTTGCGAACATGTTAAGGCAAGACTCGTATCGTACAAAGTGCCGCGCGAAGTGCGATTTTGCAGCGAGCTGCCAAAAACCGTGACAGGAAAAATTCAGCGCTTCAAGCTGCGCGGTGCGTGAGTGAATACGGGCGGGCCAAGGCCCGCCCCTACACACCGGAAGCGATTAGGCAGCGTCATTGTAGTTGTCAAACGAAGAAGCGATGGTGCGAACTTCCGCGAGAGTTTGATCGCGCAAAATTTTGCCGTCTTCGAGAATGGTTTCGAGAGCATTGTTGGACGGGAGCGGAGCGCCGTCAACGACTTCGACGGTGTCGAAATCCTTGCCGTTTTGAATGAGGTTGAAGCGGCCTCCCTTGCTGGCCTTGCTGGGATCGGTTTTGGGATTCTTGTAAACGTTGTGCCATTGGCCGTTGCGGTCGATGGCGGAACATTTCAACGCGAATTTGAGTGTGTCGCGATTGACTTGTTGCAACAGCGCGCCCCCCATGCCGTAGCTCCAAATGTCCTGCGACCAGCCTTTGCGGGTGAGCTGCGCGGTAATGTTCTGAATGGTGTAGAAGTTGACGCCGTCGCCCTGGATAAAGCGCACGCACGGAACGGTGGTCTTCCAGCCTTTGCGGTTTACTTCGAAGCCGAATTTTTCGCTGACAATTTTGAAGAGCTCCTCGAGGACGGTGACAGCTTCGCCGGAATCCGGGCGAATCACCAGCGTGCCTGCGCGCTGAAGAACTTTGTCATGCAGCGCGCCTCCCCAAAGATTGCGGACGGCATTGTAAATGTCGTAGGAATCGCTGACGCAGGCGACAAGACCTTCGGGACAGTTTTCGAGGATGTTGGCGTAAGCGTCCAATTCGTGAGCTTCGCCCCACGCGGTGATCGTGGAATGCTCGGAAGCAGGGATGCTGTAGGCAGCGCAATTCATTGGATCGCTGCTCGAGAGATCCGCCGAATAGAACTGGTTGAGGAGCTGAATGGCGGCAAGCGTGTCCGTGCCGAGAAAATTCAGCAGGTGCGCGGCGCCGCCGATGGCGGCGGATTCCTTGGAAGAGACGCCGCGGAATCCGAAGTCGTGCAGCTTGAAGGGAAGAAGCGAAGGATCGCCGGTGCGCACAAGGGCTTTGCCGATGACCTGCTTAATCGCACGAGACAGCGTGGCGACGGTGATCGGATACCAGACCTGGACAAGAAGCGTTTCCGCCCAGTTGGTGAGCCAGTAGAACTCGGGGTCGGTGTTTTCGATGGTGATGAGCGCGTTGTGAGTCCTGACGACGGTGCCTTCCTTGACGGCGCGGATGCGGAGAGGCAAGCGGCCGCCGTGTTTCGCATAGAGAGATTTGAAACCTTCGTAGTTGAAAGTCTTGGGATGGCCAGAGAAATGAGCGTGCGCGATGCGGCGGGCTTCTTCGACATCGTCGAGTGTGAAGACCTGGCCGGCAAAATTGGATTTGATGATGTATTGCAGCATGGCGAGCATGGTCTCGCCGAACATGCCGCCGCGGGATTCGAGGTAAGAATAAATATGGCGCGTGTCCGGGGGATACTGCCACCAGTGGGTGAGCTTGTAGGAGTCCGTGTTGAGGATGGGGTTCAGGCGAAGCGACTGCATGGGGCTCCTTGGGGTTTAGGTACGATCGAGGCAGGGATGAGTCCTGCCCATAGGGATTCGCGACTAGGCCGGACCGTTTACTTCTTCTTGGCCGCGCCCATTCGCAAGCCTAACTGGTCGAACAAGAACGCCCACACGTCCGCGCCTTCTTCGACCTGTTCGTCCAGACCGGAGTCGATTCCATGCCCTGTGCTGGAGCTCGTCCGCAAGATCACCGGGGCTTTGGAACTGGTCGCCGCTTGCAGCCGGGCCGTCATCTTTCGGGAGTTTGCGGGATTCACGCGCGGATCGTTCGCGCCCGTCAGAAACATCACCGCCGGATACGCCGTTCCGTCCGTCACATGTTGATAGGGCGAATAGGCGTACAGCGCTTTGAACTGCGCGGGATCCTTCACCGTGCCGTACTCCGTGGTGTTAAAGACCGCATTCGCGGTGATGGCCTCGCTTCGCAACATGTCGTAGATTCCCACGTACGACACGACGGCGCGGTACATCTCCGGATGCTGCACCATCGCCGCGCCCATCAACAATCCGCCGTTGCTTCCGCCGATGATGGCGAGATTCGCCGGCTTCGTGTACCCGGCGTCTATCAAATGCTTCGCGCATGCCGCAAAGTCATCAAAGACGTTCTGCTTCTTTGTTAGCTTCCCCGCTTGATGCCATTCCTCGCCGTATTCGCCGCCGCCTCGCAGATTCGCCACCACCGAAACGCCGCGGCGATCCAGCCATAGCCGCAGAGCCGGATCAAAGTACGGCGCCAAGCTGATGTTGTAGCCGCCGTAGCCCGTGAGCAGCGTGGGCGCCGTCCCGTCGAGTTTGATCCCTTTCCTCCGGATCACGCTCATGGAGACCTTTGTGCCGTCCTTCGATACCGCCCACTCCCGTGAGACTTCCGCGTCACTGAAATCAACCGGTGAAGTCTGAAACAATGCCGTGCGGGTTGCTTTGCCGGTCGCGGGGTCATACCGATACCACGCGCCCGGAGTCAGGTAGGAAACATTGTTGTAAATCAGGTCATCGCCTCGCGGCGAACTTGCGCCGTACACGGCCGACGCCGGCAGCATGGGCACCACTCCCTTGGCGTGGCCTTTCTGGTCAAAAACGCGGACACGCGACGGCCCTCCCATCGAATCAATCACGTAGAGGAGTGTTTCCGACGGCGCAAACGCTTCGATCGCCGCCTCGCTCTGGGGCACCACCGTCTCCGCGTTTGCCAATACCGGTTTGCCCAGCGGCACCCTCAGCACCTTTCCGCGCGGTGCATTGTTCCTGGAGAGGAGATACAGGGTATGGTCCTTCCCAAAAACAGCTTGGCTGACCTTTTCGATGAAATGCGTCACCTGTATCCACGTGTTCGCCCGTTCAGCGGTGAAATCCATCAAGTAATGAGCGAATTCGCCACCGTCGCCATTTGCCACTTGCGCCAGCACGTAGCGGCCATCGTCAGAGGTGCGCATCAAAATTTCCGCGATACGCGGAAACTCTTTTCCGATGGAGTACGTGTCCGCGCTCACCGGAGCGCCCATTTTGTGAAAGTAAATCTGCTGATAAAAGTCCAGGTCTTCCTTCCGCCGCTCGCCGTCCGCCGGATAGCGGGTGTAAAAGAAACCGGTGCCGTCGCCATTCCACGCGACGCTTCCGCCGCCCGTGCCCTTGTTGACTCGCGGGATCACGTCTCCCGTCTCTTTTCCAGTGGCCACGTCGTACACATGAACAGTTCCTTCTTCACTGCCTCCTTCCGAGAGCGATGCGGCCACATATCGACCGTCGAGTGAGGGCACGTAGAAATCGATCGCCGTAGTGCCTTTGGAATTGAGTTGATTGGGATCGAGAATCACGTGCTCCGAAGCCGGGTCATCGAGAGATTTCAACGTAACCAGGAACGGCTGGTTCTTTGGAGGCTGCGTCTTCATGGCAAAAAAGATGTCGCGCGACAGGCGAATCGCGAAGTAATTCACCGAAGTCGCGTCGGCCACCTCGCGCAGCCACTTGCGGATCGGCTCGCGCAGCGCCAGACCATCCAGATACGCGCGCGTCCGCTGGTTTTGTTCGTCGCTCCATGCCCGCACCGCGGGATCGTCCCAATTCTCCAGCCAGCGGTAGTCGTCGGTGACTTTGACGCCGTGATACTCATCCACGACCGGTTTTTTCGGTGTGGCCGGCAGCGGCCCGGGGCCTTGCGCCTTCACCGGCGTGGCCATCAACAACGCACCGCATAGCAGGGCGAAAGTGCGCGTCCCGGCCGCG
>DATNLB010000077.1:0-14856 GCA_035603095.1 Candidatus Acidiferrales bacterium | reverse complement strand
CCGGATACGAAGACCATCACGTTCGATCTCGTGAGCATCTCAAATCTGAAAAGCGCCGATGATGGTCACATGCATCACGCGGTGTACACGTTCGTCGACAACGACCATTTCAAGACCACCTGGACATTCCGCAAAGAACAGAAAGATGCTTTTACGGAAGACGTGGCGTACGTCCGGACGAAGTAGGAACTAAGTTTTCGACGTGGTGCAAAGGGCGCTCCGGCGATGTTGGAGTGCCCTTTGTGTTTGTGACCGGTGTAAGATGGCGCTCATCGAAACAGCAGGAGCGATGCGATGGGCTTTGCCGCGTTTGCTGGTCACAAGTATCTGAACCTCGAAACCTTCAAGAAGAGCGGCGATGGCGTGAAGACGCCGGTGTGGTTTGCTGCCGATCCATCGGCGAGTCTCGATTCGAACGGCGCGAAATTGTATGTGTACACGATCGGGGTCTCGGGAAAAGTGAAACGCGTTCGCAACAACGCACGCGTGAGAATCGCTCCGTGCGACATGCGTGGCAGAGTGCTGGGCGAATGGGTGGAAGCGCGTGCGGAAATCGTCACGGGCGAAGAGGCTACCCGCGGAATGCAGTTGCTCAACAGGAAGTATTTTCCGTGGAGACAGTTGCTGGGATTTTTTGCGTCCTTCAGCCGCCGCGAGCGGACCGTCTTCGTGATCCGTCCGGCGTGAAAAAAGAAGCGGCCCGCGAGTGATGGCGCAGACGTCTCTCGTTCAGCGAGACGCAGGACCAGCTGGCTCAAAAAGCTGGGACGTCATTACCGCGGCCAGAGCCAGCCAAAAGTGCCGGCTACCAGCAAGCTGTAGATGAAGCCGTCGAAGGCTTCCTTGAAGGCCACACTCCAGGGCTGGCCCTTCCAGATGCCGTTGACCAAAGGTCCCAGAGCGAAAGTAAGGAACGCGGCTGTGCCAGCGACGCGAAAAACCGCCAGATAGTGCGCGCCGGGCGCAACCGTGTGTCCCGTGAGATAGGCGACGAAGAAGCCGATCAGCAGGCAATAGGCGAACCACATGCCGAGGAACTTCGGCATGGCGACTGGGCCGCTGGGAAACACCGTAAGCATCCCGACCGGTCCCTGCTTGAATTTCTCCTGCACAGCGGGCGACTTCATATCTTTATGGGTGCAAAAAGGGAAATGATAAAGACCCGGAGTCAAGCCGGCCGGTCGCAGGGCGGCAAGAAGCTTGTCCTCTTCCGGGAGCTGCCGGTAGTCGCTGCGGTGGAACGGCAGCACCATGTGGATGATGGAGCTGGCCACGAACACGATGACGGCCGAGAGCAGGATAGGGAGCAAGAGAGCAGTGAGAGAAACCATGCGCAGCCTCCTTGGAAGCAAAGACGAGTGCAGGAAATTTAGGCGTGAGGCTACCGCCGAAAGGGGTTGCGGTCAAGAGCTAGTCCCCGCGAGCGGTGCCCTTCACCAAGCTCAGAGTAAACAAGGCGCGCCGACGCAGAAACCAGCGGGCGTGCGAGGCCGCGTTCCTTGAAGATGGCGCCATGCGCAGGAAGCGTCAGTAGTTCACTTTTAGGGAAAATTGGATCTGTCGCGATGGGCCGGCGGTCCTGCTGATTATGCCAAAGCCACTGCCTCGGACGATGTTGGAGGGCAAGCCGAAATTGACTTCGTTGAAGATATTGAAGAACTCGGCCCGAAATTGAAGGATAGCCAGTTCGCCGTTTCCCCGATGGCCGAAGGAAGTGTTCTTGATCAAGGCCATGTCAAAATCGCGGAAGCTGGGGCCGCGAAATGTGCTGCGGCCAAGTGTGCCGAAACGGCCGTGGTTTGGGCCGGTCCCGCCGGGGACGTTGATGGGGATTTGGAAAAATGAGTTGTTCGCCGCGCCCATACCGAAGTAGTCCTCGCGTACGGTGCGACTGGTAGAAAAATTCGGAATGGCGAGAAGGTCGGGGCGATCGGTGCCGCCAGCGCCGGCGCCGGTTTGCTGAACTCCGGAATAAACGGTGAACGGCGGACCGGTCGTCAAGGTCGTTATGTCCAGGAACTGCCAGCCTTTGGTGAGCGTCTCGCCCAATGGCTGGAGGAAGCGAATGCGATCCAAGGGCAGGGTCTGAATCAGGCTTAGCGTGAATACGTGGGTCACATCGAAAGTGGAGGGGCCCTTGTCACCTCTCGGATTAAAGGGATCCTGGGGCAAGGTCTGTAAAATCACGCCGGGATTTCCGGAAATGCCGCCAGGTACGGCACTGGTGTCATCGATGCTTTTGGAAAACGTGTAGCTGGCCTGGAAGCTTAGGCCCATCCGGGCCCTGTTCTGGCTGACGTTCGTCTGCAGCGCGTGATAGCTGGAGTGCGCACCCGTGGACATGACCATTTCAGGGCCGAACCCGCCGATGGCATGGCCCGCAGGGTTGAATTGAGTGTAGGGCGCAAAGGCTGGGTCCGCGCCCCCATAACCGTTGGGGGAAAGGACGCTGGCAAGATGGACTCCCACGGTGGCGACGTAAGAGGCGCTCAACCTTACGCTTCCGATTTCCTGATCGATGCCCAAGGTGTCCGTGGCGATATAGCCGTTGCGGAAATGCGGATCGAAGCTGATGGCCGAGAATAATTGAACCTGATTGCCGGGCGTGAGCGCGGCCAAATCGTTCTGGAATCGCTGCACGTCCATCGGCGTGTTGGGTGGAACGTTGCTGCTGCTTCCGGAGGAAAAGAGCAGTTGCCCCTCGGTGGTGTAGACGGGAGGAAGAGTGAGGGGCGCAACGGAATCCTGAAAGTTCAATGGAACGCCGGGGAGAGCGGTGACTAATGGCTGAAAGACGAAGGGAAACGCGCCGGTGACATAGTTCTGCAGCCACAGGTTGGGAAGGATGGTGGTGATGGCGCCACCCGCGTGAAGGGTAGTGTGTTTGGTCAGGCCGTAGTCCAGAGAGAGGCGCGGGCCCCATCCGTCCCAGTCCATGGCGTAGGGAGGTTGGGGATTGTATAGGTAGACTTGTTTTGCGCCGGGAGTAAGGAATTCCGCGGGCTGGCCATTTGGTCCAATCGGAATTGCAAGCGACGTGCGATGCTTCGCTTCGTGGATGCGGCTGTTCACTTCGTAGCGCAAACCATAGTTGACGCTCAAGCGGGCGGTGGCTTTCCAGCTGTCGAGGAAGTAGAAATTGTAGGCCTCGCGGCGCACGGCCGCTTCGTCAAACTTATCTCCCTTTGGCGTCAGGCTCGCGGCCGCGGTCACGGTGTAGGAATAGGGCGTCGCAGTGAGGAGACCGGTAAGGGAATCAGGGAGCGGATCTCCCGGATGGATGTCATGCTGGCCGCTGGCGGAGGAAATCAAGACGGGAGAATACGCGGTGCCTCCTCCGAAAGTGTAAAGCCCGTTGGGATTCGTTCCAAAAATTGTCGAATCGCGGTTGAATCGCAGTTCCGCGCCCCATTTGAAGGAATGCGCGCCGTGGGTGTAAACCATGTCGTGTTTGAACTGATAGACGTTGCCATAGGAACCGAAGATGGATCCGTCGGCGGAATTGAAGCCTTGAAAGAGACCGTCGCCGAAGGCAATGGCAGGCTGATTGTGGTTGCTGGTGATGAAAAGAGGCGTGCTGCGGATATAACCGAGAGTCGTTTGATAGCTGAAGTGTGGCGTGAGGGTGCGCGAATATTTTGCTGCGGCATTGCGCTGGTGATCGAAGAACTTCACGCCAAAATCGGGATCGATCGCGGTCTGATCGGGGTTGGTGATTGGCCCGGTGACCTGGTTGCGGCTGAAGCGCAGGAACAGAGCGGCCTTATCGGAAAAGCGATGATCGAGCCGGAGCGAAGCCTGATCCGTGCGTGTAACGACCTTGGAAGATGTGGCAAAGGTGCGCGCGCCGTAAGCGCCGTGAGGATCGTTCGGCAAAGGATAGCGGGCGAGCAGGGGCGCGATGCTGCTGTTGACCGGAACGGTCAACGTATCGGGGGGAGTAAACTTATCGCCGGGAAAAGTGGTGGTGTCGATTCCCTGCCTCTCCGCGAGAGTCGGCACGGGAAATACTTGCGTGGTCCCGAGAACTTGCCGGAAGCCTTGATACTGCGCGAAATAAAATGTCTTGCTGCGGCCATCGTAGGTGCGCGGAAGGAAGACCGGGCCGCCGTTGGTCACGCCGAACTCATTGCGTGCAAACGGCGGGAGACGCCGAGTGTCCAAATCGCTCTTGTGGTCAAAGAAATTTCGCGCGTCGAAGGCCGCATTGCGGACAAATTCGAACAGGCTGCCATGGACTTGATTGCTGCCGGACCGCGTGACCACGTTCGTGAATCCCGCGGCGCCGTGACCCGTGTCCGCGGGCATGACGCCGGAATTGGATTGCACTTCCTGGATGGCGTCGACGTTGAAGTTGGAAAAGGTAGCGCCGCCGAGTTCAGGATCGGTCGTGTCCGCTCCGTCGATGGCGAAGACAGCGGCGGAACCGCGCTGGCCGTTGACGGCAAATTGCTGCGTAAAATTGGCGGCACCATTGGTGTCCGTCATCGTGCCGGCAGCGAGGAGGAGAAGCTTGCTGAAGTCGCGTTCATTCAGCGGCAAGCTGGACACTTCTCCGGTTGAGAGATGTTCGCCGCCGCTGGCCTGGGGAGAAGCGGCTTCCTGAGCAACCATGATGCGATGCTCCTGCCCTTGGAGCGAGAGTTGAAGACTGGACGTGAGTATGGCGCCATCTTTGAACACCACGGGATCCGCTGCGGTCCAAATCTTGCCCGCCGCGCTTACCGTAAGAGTGTAGTTGCCCGGGGCGATCCCCGCGAACACGAACTGGCCGGTTGCGGAAGTTGTCGTGGAATACTCGCGGTTGCTCTCCGCAGCGAACAGCTTGATGGCGGCCATGTCGATGGGATTTCCGGCCACGTCGCGCAGGACACCGCTCCAGGAAGACGGCGGAGAAGAGTGGAGAGAGGGAATTGGGACGAATACGATGACTAGGAAAAGGGCACGACCGAGCGGACGGGACCAAGAAAGCATCGAGAGACATTATACGCGGGTTGATTTTGAAGATGACGGCGGCACGCATCTACAGCCAGAAGATCCGCCGCTTGCCCACCTTCGCTGGTGAACGGTAGTTGGTATAGAATGGGCCAGTTTTCGAGCCTCAAAAAGGAAATCCGATGAAAAAACTTAATTTTCTGCACATTCGAATCCGTTCCCTGGTCTTCGCTTCGTTGATCCTCGCCTCCGGCTACGCACTGGCGGCGGATGACGCTTCCTCTCCGCTCCCTGCGCCGCCAGTGGCAAAGAAAGCTCCGAAGACCACGGAGATCAATGGGCGCACGATGGTGGATAACTACTTTTGGCTGCGCGACAAGAAGAACCCCGAGGTGAAAGCTTATTTGGAGGCCGAGAACGCCTACACCGATGCCGTGATGAAACCGACGGAGGGATTGCAGAAGAAGCTGTATGACGAAATGCTGAGCCGCATCAAGGAAACGGACATCGAGGTGCCCTATAAGGAGGGCGATTATTTCTATTATTCGCGGACGGAGGCGGGAAAGCAGTATCAGATTCACTGCCGGAAAAAGGGCAGCATGGACGCGCCCGAGGAAGTGGTGCTGGACGTGAATGAAATGGCCAAAGGGCAGAAGTTCATGTCGCTGGGGGCGTACAACGTGAGCGATGACGGAAATCTGCTCGCGTATACGACGGACAACACCGGCTTCCGGCAATATACGCTGGCGGTGAAGGATCTGCGAACCGGAAAAATGCTGCCGGACCACGCGGAGAGAGTCGGCTCGGTGGTTTGGGCCAACGACAACAAGACGATTTTCTATAGCATCGAGGATGACACGACCAAGCGGCAATATCAGGTGTATCGCCATACCGCGGGGACGAGCGGTTCCGACAAGCTTGCCTACGAAGAGAAAGATGAAAAATTCGATGTGTACGCAGGGAAAACGCGCAGTAAGGCTTACCTCCTGCTGTTTTCCGCAAGCCATACGACGAGCGAGGTTCGCTACATTCCCGCCGGCGAACCCGAGGCCGAGTGGAAGGTGATGCAGCCGCGCAAGCAGGACGTGGAATACTACCCGGATCACAACGGAAACTTTTTTTATATCCGGGTCAACGACACCGGGCGGAATTTCAGGTTAGTGAAGGCCCCGGTGACTGATCCGCGGAGCCAGAACTGGCAGGAAGTCGTTCCGCATCGCGCGAACGTCATGCTGGACGACACGGATTTCTTCAAGAACTACTACGTATTGAGCGAGCGGGAAAATGGATTGCCACAAATCCGGGTAACCGATCTGCGCAGCGGGGAGTCGCGGCGGATCGAGTTTCCCGAGCCCGCCTACGCCAGTTATGGCTACACCAATCGTGAATACGATACCAGCAAGTTCCGCTATGCCTACCAGTCGTTCATTACGCCGCGGTCGGTCTTCGAGTACGACATGGCCAGCGGCAAATCCACGCTGCTGAAGCAGAAAGAAGTGCCCGGCGGCTACGACCGCGCGCGCTATCAGGTGGAGCAGATTTATGCCACGGCTTCCGACGGAGTGAAGATTCCCATCTCCGTGGTGCACCTCATGGGTGCAAAGCTGGATGGAAAGGGGCCGCTCTATCTGACCGGCTATGGCTCTTATGGAATTCCCTATGACATCGGTTTCAACTCCGATCTTTTTAGCATGATCGATCGCGGCGTGGTAGTGGCGGTGGCCCACATTCGCGGCGGCGGTGAAATGGGGAAGGCCTGGCACGACGACGGGCGCATGATGCACAAGAAAAATACCT
Source organism: Candidatus Acidiferrales bacterium (assembly GCA_035603095.1). Lineage (GTDB taxonomy): Bacteria > Acidobacteriota > Terriglobia > Acidiferrales > UBA7541 > Acidiferrum. The sequence continues at coordinate 8,124 of DATNLB010000077.1, read as the reverse complement.
TCACGGACTTCGTTGCATCGGCAGAGTATCTCGTGGCGCAAGGATACGGCTCGAAGGACCGTCTGGCGATCGAAGGAAGAAGCGCCGGAGGCCTGCTGATGGGCGCGGTCTTAAATATGCGGCCGGATTTGTTTCACGCCGCGCTGGTTGGCGTTCCATTTGTCGACGTCATGAACACCATGCTGGATGAGACTCTGCCTCTGACTGTGGGCGAATTTGAAGAGTGGGGCAATCCGAAGGAAAAACCGGCATTCGATTACATGATCGCGTACTCGCCGTACGACAATATTGAGTCCAAGAAGTATCCCAACATGCTGGTGAGGACATCCTTCAATGACAGTCAGGTGATGTACTGGGAGCCGGCCAAGTATGTTGCCAAGATGCGCGCGATTCGGACGGACCACAATATTATGATTCTGAAGACGAACATGGATCCCGCGGGGCACGGAGGCGCCTCCGGGCGTTATGACCGCTTGCATGAGAAGGCGTTTGACTACGCTTATTTTCTGACGCAGATGGGAATTCAGGACTAACTGCCGCGCGATCAGCCGGAGCCAGGCCAGAAAATGCCGATGGCGATGAAGCGGGTGAGGATTCCCGCGAACAACATGCCGACGGCAAACAAGGCCCAGCGGAATCGCCTCCAGAGATCACGATACGAGGACCACTGAGCAAACACATCCACCAGGTAAGCTGCGCAATACGCGACGTTTGCCAACACCACCAAGAGAAACAGCCCCAGGATCGAATCGAGAGTAAGGACTGTCTTCGATGCGGGATAGGCTCTGAAGAAATAAAACAAGACGATCACGCTGAGAAGCGCGTTGTACAACAGGCGACGCGGTTCCCAAAAACGCATTGCGTCCGAAACGGACTCGCGAAAAGTTGCTGTCTCCATTTGCTCACCCAATCCTAACGCGCGACGTTGCCGTCACGATTTAGAGCCAGCGAGAGTGTTACGAGGTAGTAGCAATCGACTGAGGCACGGTCGCAAGCATGCGGAGCGAATCTGTGTAGGGGGCGCGGGCGACGCCGCGTTCGGTGAAGATGGCGGCGATGTAGCGGGCGGGGGTGACGTCGAACGCGGGATGCGCGGCGTCGACGTCGGGAGCGATGCGGACGCCCTGGAAATGCGTGACTTCGGCGGCGGAGCGCTCTTCGATGGGAATGTGGTCGCCGTCGGGGATGGAGAGATCGAAGGTGGAAACAGGCGCGGCGATGTAAAAGGGGACTTTGTTCTCCTTGGCGAGAACGGCCATCTGGTAGGTGCCGATTTTGTTGGCGGTGTCGCCGTTGGCGGCGATGCGGTCGGCGCCGGTAACGATGGCTCCGACTTTTCCCGATTTCAAAAAGTGGCCGACCATATTGTCAGTGATCAGCGTGAGCGGGATGCCGCCTTTGTGGAGTTCCCAGGCAGTGAGGCGGGCGCCCTGGAGATAGGGACGCGTTTCCGGCACAAGGACGTGGAGTTTCTTGCCCTGTCCGTACGCGACGCGAATGACGCCAAGCGCGGTGCCGATGCCCCCTGTAGCGAGCGCGCCGGCGTTGCATTGGGTCATGACCTGGCCTTCGCTGGGCATGAATTCCGCGCCGAAGCGGCCGATGGCTTCGTCGGTGGCGCGCTTTTCCAGGTGGACTTGCTGGGCTTCCTCAACCATCCCCTGCCTGATTTTGCCGAGATCCGAAGTCCCCGAAGTTAATTCCGCGAAGCGCCGCTTCATGCGCTCGAGGGCCCAAAAGAGATCGACGGCGGTGGGGCGGGTTTTTGCGAGCGTGTCGGAGATCTCTGTGAATTCTGCGCGGAGAGTTTCCACGGATTTCGCGGGAGCATGCAGAACGCCGAGGGCAGCGCCCATGGCCGCAGCAACGCCGATGGCCGGAGCGCCACGAATGACCATTTCACGGATGGCTTTAGCGACTTCGCGATAGTCGGTGTAAGTGTGGAAGACTTCCTCGGCGGGAAGGCGGCGCTGGTCGAGCACGACAACGCCGCGATTGGTCCACGCGATAGTTTGGGCCACGTACATGCGATTCGATTCCTTGATGCCGCTTCGCGGCATCGTACCGGGACGGGCGCAGCATCCCGCGCTCCCGCAAAAACAATTTACGTTAACTGTTTATTGTAACGAAGGTAGCGCGGGAAGACGAATCGGTCCATGTGCGGTTCAGTGGCCAGGAGGCATGTGGGTGAAGCCCTTGGTGGCGATGATGGAAGTGAAGGCAATCATGGAATTGTAGCCCAGGTGAAGAAGGAAACTCGCGAGCACCGTGCCCGTCCAGGCGCGGGCGAAGGTAAAAATAACGCCGACGAGAGTGAGCAGGCTGACCAGGCCCCAGGTCCAACCGAGCTGCGGTGCGTGCATGAGGCCAAAGAGCATGCCGGTCATCAGGATGCTGGCCACCACGCCGGTACGAGTGGCGCTGCTGAATTCCATGCCGAAGAACTGGAGAACCGCAGAGGTAATACGCGCCAAGACCGGATACAGGTAGCCGCGAAAGATGGTTTCCTCTACAAGGGGCGCGATGAGTACGGCCATGGCCATGAGCGAGAAGGCGCCCGTACGGTTCTTGAAGAACTCCTGGATGGGCACGTGGTCGGCGTCCTTGACCCCCGAACTCGCGATGACCACGAAGATGGACAGGCCGCAGCCGGAAAGGAAATACATCCACGGACGGCCCTGGCCTCCGGCGGGATCCGATTTGAGTTTCTTCCACCCGAGAGAGCGCCAGAAAGGCGAGTCGCGCAGGACCGCGAGCGTGACATACAGAAACAAAAAGATCAGGGCAAACCAAAGAACGTTGGTGCCGATGATGAGCTTTGGATCGGACTCCAGCAATTGCTTGAGTTGCTTTTGAGAGAGGTGCTGGTCCGCTGAGAAGTAAGCGATGACGACGATACCGAGAGCGATTTGACTGGCCAGGACAAAGACGACGAAGACCAGAAGATGCGGCCAGGACCAGGAGATGCGCAAGTCTTCCGGCAAATTAGGCGTTGGAACGGAGGCCGCAGGAGTAACAGCCATGCAGGAAAGAGGATCGCCCCCGAGCGGCTGATTGAAGCGTTCCGAAGATGCCGGTTCCGCCGGCTCGTCAGATGAAGGCTTTGCGGGAAAATTTTCTTCCGGGGGGCTCGGCGGATTGTCGTCGAAAAGGCTCATCGTGTTCCAGCGCGGCGTTTCTTGGGCCAGCCGGCGGCCAGCGCGGCGGCGACGAGCGGCAAGAGCAGCTCGTGGTGGCCGGTGATGGCGTACCCGCGCGATTCAGGACCGCTGCGGCCGCGGGCGGGCGCGGTGGGGCGCTTCACTACATTCTGCAACGGACGGTAGTGCTGGATAAAGTCGAAGTTTGCCGTGGTAATGGGGCGGAGCGGGACGCCGAGATTGCGAACGACCGAAACGGCTTTGAGAAAAACTTCGGGCAGAAGGACGGCGGAGCCCCAATTGAGATAGACGCCGCCGGGATGCATCTGCTGCACAAGAGCGCAGAACAAGCGGAAATCGTGATGCGTGGCATCGCCAAGCGCCGCGCCGCTGGCCGCGGGATGCATGTGCGGAATATCCGTGCCGATGGCGAGATGGATTGTCACGGGGATGCGCTGTTTGTATGCCGCAACGAGCACGCTGGATTCGGAGTATTTGACTTCGATGATGCCGCTGGTGAGGAATTGCCCCGCGGCTTCGCCGTAGCCGATTCGGATGCGGTGAGCAAGTTTGGCGAATTCGTTGATGTATTGGCCGGTTTCGGCGGCCATGCCGAATTGGCCTTCGCCGATTCCCGCTTCAACGTCTTCGGAAGTATTTCCCACAAGCGCGATCTCGAAATCGTGGATGAGCGCCGCGCCGTTCATGGCGATTCCGGAGATGAAGCCGCGTTTCATCAAATCGATCAGGACGGGACCGAGGCCGACTTTAATGACGTGGCCGCCGATTCCCCAGAGGATGGCTCTGCGCTGTTTTCGCGCGCTCTGAATGGCGCCGAGAAGTTGGCGAAGATCTTCGGCGGCGAGGAAGTTTGGAAGTGAATCGAGAAATTTTGTGAGCGAGGCATTCGCGGCGGGGGGCTTTGCAAAATCACGGATGCTGACTTTGCTCTTGCGCGAGGCCAGCGGGTAGGTGTGAACCGCGCCGAGCGTGATCGGTTGGAGGGAATAGATGCTCATTGAGAATGGGATACTCTAACGCGCAACGGCCACAATACCAAGCATGAGTGAAATTGGCGAGATGGGGTGTTCCGACCCGGTCGGAGCGCCCGTACAAATGCTGCGATCGAGCTAGTGACACTATTTCGCGCTGCCATTGTGGTGACCGTTGTTAGAGATGCCAAGAACGCGGGCGAGGGCCTGGCCGGTGTAGGACTTCTTGGTGCGGGCGACGAGTTCGGGCGGGCCCTGGGCGACGATGCGGCCGCCGCCTTCGCCGCCTTCGGGACCGAGGTCGATGATCCAGTCGGCTTGTTTGATGACGTCGAGGTGGTGCTCGATGATGAGCACGGTATTGCCGAGATCGACGAGGCGTTGCAAGACGTCGAGAAGTTTTCGCACGTCGTCGAAATGCAAGCCCGTGGTGGGTTCATCGAGGATGTATAGGGTGCGGCCGGTCTGCCGTTTCGATAGCTCGCGAGCCAGCTTGATGCGCTGCGCTTCGCCGCCGGAAAGTGTGGTGGCGGACTGGCCGAGAGTTACATAGCCGAGTCCGACTTCCACGAGCGTTGAAAGTTTCTGCTGAATCTGCGGAATGTTTTCGAGAAGTTTCAGCGCGTCGGACGAAGGCAGATTCAACACGTCGCTAATCGAGTGGCCTTTATAACGGACGGCGAGCGTTTCTGAATTGTAGCGGCGGCCGCGGCACACTTCGCACATCACGTAAACGTCAGGAAGAAAATTCATTTCAATGCGGCGCAGGCCGTCGCCCTGGCAGGCCTCGCAGCGCCCGCCCTTCACGTTGAAGCTGAAGCGGCCGGGGCGATAGCCGCGCTCGCGTGATTCCGGAAGCATGGCAAAGAGATCGCGGATGGGCGCGAAGACCCCGGTGTACGTAGCGGGATTCGAGCGCGGGGTGCGGCCGATAGGGGCCTGATCGATCTCGATGACTTTATCGATGTGCTCGGCGCCGGTGATTTCGCGGTGCGCGGCGGGCGCTTCGGAGGAGCGATAGAGTTTTTGCGCGAGCGCGCGATAGAGAATGTCGTTGACGAGCGTGGATTTGCCGGAGCCGGAGACGCCGGTGACGACAGTAAGCAGGCCAAGCGGCAGCGTGACGTCGACTTCTTTGAGATTGTTCGCACTCGCGCCGAGAATTTGGATGGCTTTGCCGTTGGGGCTGCGGCGCTTTTCGGGGACGAGGATTTTAGCGGCGCCGCTGAGGTATTGGCCGGTGAGGGATGCCGGTGTGGCCTCGATTTGCGCCGGCTTGCCTTGGGCCACGAGGTAGCCGCCGGCGTTGCCCGCGCCGGGGCCGAGGTCCACAACGAAATCGGCGCGGCGGATGGTGTCTTCGTCGTGCTCGACGACGAGGACGGTGTTGCCGAGATTGCGAAGCTGTTCGAGCGAGCCGAGAAGGCGGGCGTTGTCTCGCGCATGGAGGCCGATGCTGGGCTCGTCCAGAACGTAGAGAACGCCGCGGAGGCGCGAGCCGATTTGCGTGGCCAGGCGGATGCGCTGGGCTTCGCCGCCCGAGAGTGTGGCGGCGGAACGGTCCAGGCTGAGATAGCCGAGGCCGACGGCGAGCAGGAAATCAATGCGTTCGGAGACTTCTTCAAGCGGGCGCGCGGCGATTTCTTTCTGCCGCTCGGTGAGTTGCGCGAGAATTTTGTCAACGGCGGGTCGCCCGGCGCTGAGCGAGAGCGCGGTAAAGTCGGCTAGGGACAAGCCGCCGAGCTTGACCGCCAGCGATTCGGGGCGCAGGCGCCTGCCGTGGCAGACGCCGCAGAGCGTGGCGGACATGTATTGCGTTATCCACTCGCGATAGGTATCGGAGTTGGACTCCTCGAAATTTCTTTCCAGGAACTTCAGGATGCCAGGGAAACGAAAACCTTTATCGCCCTTGGACTTCTTCCCGGCTGATCCGTTTTCTCCAGAGCGCGCGTTGGACGGCGGGTAGCCATACAAAAGCATGTTCTGGATGCGCGCAGGGAATTTCTCGAAGGGAGTTTCGAGATCGAAGCCGTGCGCGTAAGCTCCGAGTTCGAGGGTGCGTTTGAGAATTGCCGAGCCGGAGCCTGGGCCGAGGCCGCCATCGAAGAGCGGTCGCGTCCAATCGGTGATGATTTTCGACGGATCGAAATCGTATTTGGAGCCGAGGCCGTTGCAGGCGGGGCAAGCGCCGTAGGGTGAATTGAAACTGAAGGAGCGCGGCTCGAGCTGCGGAACGGAGATGCCGCAATCGGGGCACGCGAGTTTCTCAGAAAAAGTGTGTTCCTTGCCGCCGACGATGGCGACGGTGACGAGACCGCTGGCCAATTTGAGCGCGGTGGCGATGGATTGCTCAAGGCGTGCGGCGATGCCCTGCTTGACGAGCAGGCGGTCGATGACGATTTCGATGGTGTGATTCTTACGCTTGTCGATGACCGGAAGCTCATCAAGCTGGTAAAGCTCGCCGTTGATGCGGACGCGGACGTAGCCGTCCTGCGCGAATTTTTCGAGTTCTTTGCGAAAAGCGCCTTTTCGCCCGCGCACGATAGGCGCGAGGATCATGATGCGATCGTCGTCCTTGCAGATTTCGCCGTGCAGGATCGATTGGACGATCTGCTCGCTGGACTGGCGCGTAATGGGCTTGCCGCAGTTCGGGCAATGCGGCACGCCAACGGTGGCGTAGATTACGCGGAGGTAATCGTAAATTTCGGTGATGGTGCCGACGGTGGAGCGCGGCGAACGCGTCGTGGTTTTTTGCTCGATGGCGATCGAGGGAGAAAGCCCTTCGATCACGTCGACTTCGGGGCGCTCCATCTGGTCGAGGAACTGGCGCGCGTAGGCGGAGAGCGACTCGACGTAGCGGCGCTGGCCTTCGGCATAGATGGTATCGAAAGCGAGAGAAGACTTGCCGGAGCCGGAGAGGCCGGTGATGACCGTAAGGGAATTCCGGGGGATTTCGACGCTGATATTCTTGAGGTTATGCTGGCGCGCGCCACGGACAACGAGTTTCGTAAGGCCCATGATCCCGAAAAGCTCCCTCCGCAGGAGCCCTGGCACACAGTGGGTAGACTGAGGCCAGAATAACTTTTCACAATAGCAGGGGCGAGTTGCCGGGGTCAACACGCCAAGGCCACGCTAGAAACAACGGGCGCTTCGAGCTTACAGTGAACACAGTAGAGCCCTCAGGACTGCGGGTAAATTTTGGCGGAGGTGGCACGTTTTTACGCGGATTTAGGCAGCAACGCGTGGAAAACAAAGGGTTTACGGATGGCGGTCGGTTTGCACCCTCAAGGATGTGGGGGACGCGAGCCGAGGATCCCTTTAGGGGATTGAGGGCTGGGCCGGTTCGCTCGTCCCCCTTTTTTATTTCCCTCCTACTAATTCCCGCGACCCCTCCTGGTAATTCCCGCGACAAAATCCGCAAAAACGCATGTGTGCTACTCCTCAAATCAACCACTTCCACCAGTGGGTCCAAGGTTCCACCGCCCTAACTAGCCATTTCACTTATTGGGACATTGGGACGGTGAAAACGACCACCGATGTCAACGGCGTGATCTGCCCCCTAGCTCCGCGCACGGGATCATACGACACCTGAATCGCCTTACTGCATAGCTTCTGCCTCCGGCAGTGGGACGAATTGCGGCGCGCAGGGAGCCGTAGGCGACCGGAGCGCTGCAATTCGTCGGGCGAACTCGCGTGGTGGCACGTACCCCAGCGCGCTGTGCGGCCTCTCCTCGTTGTATTCTTCCTTCCACGCGGCGATTTTCCGACGCGCGTCCCACAGGTTCATAAACCAACTCGCGTTCAGGCATTCGTCGCGCAACTTCCCGTGAAAACTTTCTACATGTCCGTTCTGCATCGGCCGCCCCGGCTCGATGTGCGCCAGCTCGATCTTCCTTTCCATGCACCACCCCAGAAAGTGCCGGCTGGTCAGCTCCGGCCCGTTGTCGCAGCGAATCGCCGCGGGCACTCCGCGCTCCGCCACAATCTGCTCC
>DATNLB010000079.1:0-5235 GCA_035603095.1 Candidatus Acidiferrales bacterium | reverse complement strand
GCAATCGCTGCCTTGCGGGAAGCCGGACTCACCGTGCCACGTGACGTTGCGGTGATCGGCTTTGATGATCTGCCGTTCGCTGCTTACTGCCATCCTTCACTTACCACGGTTGACACCGAACCAATCAAACAAGGAGAACAGGCGGCAATCGCGGCGATTGAATTGCTCGAGGGGCATCCAGTCGGAATCCGAAACTGCGCTCTTTCCCAGAAAATAATCATCAGAGAATCGTGCGGCGCCCAAGGCCGTAACGCAACGCGGACACGTTCCAGACCCTCACTCAAAACCAGGACAACACTTTTATCCAATGACTAAGACGGATCAGATTAAATATCAGCGCTGCGGCCGGAGCGGTTTGTTGCTACCGCGCATCTCGCTTGGATTATGGCATAACTTTGGCGATGTGGATCGATTCGATGTGGGCCGGTCAACGATTCTCCGCGCGTTCGATCTGGGTATCACCCATTTTGACTTGGCAAATAACTACGGTCCGCCGCCCGGTTCAGCCGAGAAAAACTTTGGCCGGATCTTGGATCAAGATTTGCGGTCGCACCGAGATGAGATCATCATTTCGACCAAAGCCGGATATGAAATGTGGCCGGGACCGTACGGCGAATGGGGTTCCCGCAAATCTTTGTTGGCGAGCTTGGACCAAAGTCTGTCGCGGCTAGGATTGGAGTACGTCGACATTTTTTATTCACATCGGCCCGATCCAGATACGCCAATCGAAGAAACCATGGGAGCGCTCGACCATGCCGTTCGGCAAGGAAAAGCGCTCTATGTCGGGATTTCGAATTATGATAGCACGCAGTCCCGCGATGCCGCGCGGACGCTGCGAAACCTTGGAACGCCTTGTCTGATCCATCAACCCTCTTACAACCTTTTTAATCGCTGGATAGAACAGGGCCTCACCTCGGTACTGCAGGAGGAGGGCATCGGCTGCATCGCATTCTCGCCTCTGGCTCAGGGCCAGCTTACTGATCGCTATTTGCAAGATATCCCGAATTCTTCGCGAGCGGCGCGAGAACATTTCCTCAAAACTCAAGATGTTCAAAAAAATTTGCCCAAGGTGCGAGCGCTCCACGCGATTGCGGCTCGACGCGGTCAATCATTGGCGCAAATGGCAATAGCGTGGGTTTTGCGTTTACCGGTCGTCACCTCCGCTCTTATCGGAGCGAGTTCGCCAGCTCAACTGCAACAAAATGTCCAGGCGCTAGAGCATCTTGATTTCGCTGAGGCTGAATTGACAGAGATTGATCAGATTTTGAAAGGGTAAAAATGAGACCCTCCGGGAACAGCACCAAGAATGGCCCTGAAGAGCTGATCGCAACCTTCGATAGCGGTCCAGCTGAGGCCATATTTTTAATATAAGGTAGTATTCTCAGGGTTGATCTGCTCTCTTCCTGGGCCTCGGCCCGTAGGGCACAATGAAAGTAGCCCGATACGAAGTGCCGGGTAAGCGTTTTCGAAGCGACACGTCCCGCGAGGGACGATCGATCCCGCTTGGTTGGGGTGACGTTTGCACTGGGAGGTCAAGAACTGAAGACGCTCTATCGACCCGAAAGGGACGCAATGAGAGTAGCCCCAGCACGAAGTGCTGAGAAATTATGCAAAAAGAAATGTCGTCCCGGTAGCCGTCGATCGTCCCGTCCGGGACGAGGCACTATTTCCTGAACGCCAACCAGCACTTCGTACTGGGCTTCTATGAAGCCCAGTTTGTCAAGGCCCAGCGCCAAAAAAAGGTTGCTTGAATGTTTTGATTAGTTTTGGCCGAGATCGGACAACAAGTCACCTGTGGACCGGCTTTGAGCTTGAAGCGGCGCTACCAGGCCCTGATCATGGAGGCGAAGACTTTTGCGATTAGCGCTGGAACCTCTTTCGGTTTTTGCCGGCTCTCTCTCGTTGCTCTTTTTGGCCTCTAACCAACGTTTGCTGTCCCAACGCGAGCTTGCTGGATGATTGCTCGGTTTAAGCTTCTATCGGTTGGAAGGGAGCTTCCTAACACGGTGATTTATGCAATGAGCAAAGAAAAAGGACAGCAACGAGCGGTCTCATCTACGTTTCGGGTTTTGGCCCAAGCCCAGTATCAGACGCGCGCCGTTGCTGCCAAAAGAGTCATCTAGAGAGTCGCGGATTTCTATTCTGGAGAGTTCGAGAGAGAGCCTCTCATTTGCTCTGCCCATTGGACTGTAGGACTAAACCCAGTTTTTCGGCCGTGGTTTGTCCGCTCGATAAACGCCACAAATCAATGGCTAAACGCCGTGCCGCTTTAACTACCAAGCGCCGCTTGGCACGCTTGCTTCGCACTAAGCCAGCCGCCAGCTGCCGCACCGGCCCATAGTGGGGCTGCCAGACCATCAGCCGCCAGACCATCTCCACCAAGCTCCAGCGCACGATCCGATTCCCACACCGATTGATCGAACCCTCTTTGCCTCGCCCATCACTCTGATGAATCCCGGGACATAAACCCGTATAGCTAGCCACCTGGCGCCGATTGTTAAATCGGCCCCAACCCTTCATCTCGTATTCCAACACGGCCGCGCTGTAGGCGCCCACTCCTTTGGGCAGGATCGCCGGAGCCAACGCTTCGATCCGCCGCCGCAACCCTTTTTGCTCCGCTTCAGCGCCCAATACCTTCTGGCGCCAGGCTTCCAGCTGCTCTTTGATCCACTCTTTGAGCCGGGGATCAGAGTTGAGTTCTCTCCACCCTTTGCCCTGCCACCAGCGGCCTCCTACTTCGAGCCCTTGCGCACACAGTAGGCCTTTACCTCGGGCCTCATATCGACCTCGATCGGCCATGATCTGGCGGTGATAGCGGATCAGCGCTCGCTTCTCTTCCTGTTCGACACTCGGTACGGCCACCACGCTCAAGGCTTTATCCTGGCCTCGGAGATAGCGATCCAGGGAATCGACCAACTCTGCACTATCGCGCCGATCGGTCTTTTGTTGCTTGCCTCCTTGGCCCATCGCCTTGGGCGCTACCACCAGGTTCTTGACTCCAAGGGCCACTAGCTGCCGATCTAACCAGTAACCGCTGGCTCCGGCTTCGTAACAGCTCTCAATCTGCCATCCCTCAGCCAACTTCTTGTTCACCCAGTTCCCAAAAGCCTGATGGCTCATCTTGCCGGCACCCTTGATCCGGCCTCCCTCCTCCTGCATCGCCACCGTCACCTGCCGATAGTGCATATCCAGTCCCAACTTCAGGACCCGATTGCCATGCTGCCTCACACTTGCTCGGTTGCCACCACTGCTCAATATTGTTTGGTTAGATTTATTCATAGAGCCGACAGTTTAGCAGCGGGTGCTGTTAGCTGTCGGCTCATGTCATCTACTTTCATGGAGTCGCCTCGGGACTCTTTTCTCCAGCCCTTAGAATTTGTATTTTAACCCCAATAGGAACTCGTGGCCGTAGTAGGCATCATTGGCTTCGACATTGTAGTTGAAGCTCACCGACCAATTGCGCGTGATTTCGGCATTCGTACCAACGCCTCCTACAATGCTATCCGGACTGAAACGTGGACCGCGAGTGCTGAACGTATTAACGCCTCCATCCAGGAAGCTGCTGGCAACTGCATATTGGGTCTGAAGATATTCGTGGCGATAACCAGCCCAAATCTCGTTGTTTAGGCGGATTCCTCCGAGATTAAATACTATGACGATCTTGCCCCCAACCGTCATCTGGAGAGAATCAGCGGAGCCATGCCTTATGTCCAAACTGGCGATTGATCCGGTCTCAGAAGTGCCGGAGCGCCAAAGATGGTCATAGAAAATCTTGCCAAACGGCGCAATGCCGATGTTGTCGGTTATCTTGAAAAGATATCCCAGCGTGCCACCGACGCTTGCGTCCCAGCCATCAGGATAACCGTGCGCTGATGTGCCAAGTACGTCGCGCTGCACGTCATAGGCCGTGTAACCAACTGCTCCAATTGCTTCCGCATAGAGGCCAGTGGCTCTTCCGTAGGTGGCGAAAAGGGTTCCGTAGCCAGAGTTTGCGCTTCCTGAACCGCTGACTAACGTCGGGTCAAGGTTAGTGTATTCGTATCCACCCGCGATGCCGATAGCGAGATCAGGCAAGATCTTGTAATCCGCGCCAACCACTACGCCTCCGGATTGATATTTGAATCCAACGCCGTTGCCGTCTGAATCCAATTCCCCGAATTTTCCGTTTCCAATGGCGAAGAAACCCCATTTCTGCTCTGGCGTGGCGGAAGGAGGCATAATCGGATTCTTGACTTCCTTTCCGGGTCCGGACTTGCCGTCTGACGGATAGGTGGTTGTCGTGGGCACGACGACCTGAATGTAATCAGATCGGATTTCGGCCATTCGCGATTCCAGGCTATTGTACACGGTGTGCGTGTTGTCAAAGGTAATGTACGGAAGATCCGTATAGAGGTTTGGAGCGAGATCAACGAACGCCCGGCGGATCGCTGGATCAAAAAGCGCCGGATTCAAGACGTTCGGCCCCAATTCGTTGACCAATTGAGTGAGAACAAAAAGTGGAAGCGAGCCGGCTGGAGCGGTCAAGGTAACGGTGGGTGTGGTCACCAACGTTGTTTGACCGATCGCGATTTCGTGGTCAAGAATCCGGTCCAAGCTGATCGCCACCTGAGCCTGGTTATGGCTGGCGGCGAAACTTTCGAAGAACGTAATCGGTGGTACGAGAGTCGTCTGAGCCGACGCATTGTGGTTGGTCGCCAGAGCGAACAAAGACGCCGAGATCGCGACAGCTGCGAAGACGTATTGGCGAAGTGCTAGTTTCTGGGCAAAGCTCATAGCTATCATATCTCTGCTTGTTTTGATATCGAGCGGGTTTCTCGATGATCTTGATGCAATCGGTCTTCTTGAACAAAGATCCGCTGAGAATGTGACTGGTCGAGGGAAGAGGACGCTGGTGACAAGAGCAGATTTGCTCTTTGACTCACCAGGGCGATAAGGCAAGCAGCCATTTACTTCTCCGACTGGTCCTTGATTTACCAACACTATTTCGCATCCCGTCGAATACTGGATGTCTAAACTTTAGTTGGTTAAAGTTTTGTGGCGGCGAAGCACCGAAGTCCGCGTAGCCCGTATGCCGATACGGCGAGACTTACCATGGCTGCACATCGATCCAGGTTGAAACGGTTTCGCCAGTCGTTTTGTCTCGCACGATAATTTCGTGTCGACCTTCTCGGAGCATGACGGTCGCCTTGTCGCCATCCATGCGGCAGTCGAGCGAGGCGGATTTCCACTCGACCG
>DATNLB010000089.1:0-12059 GCA_035603095.1 Candidatus Acidiferrales bacterium | reverse complement strand
TCTCAAGACGCCAGCGCCCTTGTCTCCGACGTGGGTGCGGTAATCGTTGTAACAGAAGAAAATCAGTCCGCCGACATATTCCCTCTCGCGAAAGACGCGGTTGTGTTCGCGCAAAACTTCGATGCGTCGGGCATCTCCCTCAGGCCGTTCCGGTGTGCAGGCGCAATAGCCATATTCGGAGATTACGATGGGCTTCGCGGGAAATGCCTCATGGATCTGTTGCACATTGCTGCGGAGATCATCGGGGGTGCCTTTATACCAACTTTCGTAATATTCGTTCCATTCCACAAAATCCATGAGTCCGGAGACGTCTTTTGACGCGTTACTTTGCAAGGAGTTCGAAGCGTAGGAACACAGCCGCCGGGGATCCAGTTTTTTTGCTTCTTCGAGCATACCCTTGGCGAATTCGTAGGCGGGCGGGTTCTGACCATTGATCTCATTACAAAGTCCCCAGGAAAAAATACAGGGGTGATTCCGGTCGCGGGCAATCATCTCCTGCAATTGCTCGAGGCCATTCTGTAAAATCTCGGCTGCCGGTTCGTCTGGCATCCCTTTGAACGTATCGGGACCCCATGCCGGCACTTCCGTCTGGATGAAAATCCCCTGGCGGTCGCAGTACTCCAGAACTCGCCTGTCTTGCGGCCAATGAACCCGGGTAAAAACGCAGTTCAAGTTCTTCATGTCGTCGTGGTCATGGGTGATCCACGACGCAGGTTCTGCCATGCCATAGTCCGGGTTGCTGCCGGCCATGCGCTCCACACCCATTAGCCGTACACGCTCGTCGTTCAGCCAGAATGCGCCATCCTTTATTTCAATCTTGCGCACACCAAAACTGGCTGTGAATTCGTGACTCGATCCACTGCCCCCCAAAACCACCGAAACCGAGTACAGGTTCGGCGCATCGAAATGCCACAAGCGGACATCGGCTATTTTTAGGCCCGGCAAGGTTACGTTTATCGTTTTTCCTGCCGGGATACTCACACCGGGGCCACGGTAGCGCAGTACCGTCAAGCCTGAAGTTTCCTCGATGACGTCGCAAGAAATCTGACCGCGAAAGTCATGGACCCTGGTGTTGCGCATAAGTACGGAAATATCGAGATTCCCGGTTTTGGCTGCAAGGTCCGGAATGGCATCCACGTCAACCCGTTCAATGTAGGCCTTGGGGGTGACCAACAATTGGACCGGGCGATAAATGCCCCCGTCTGGTGACCAATCGCTCGAATGACCTCGGGGCAGCATCTTCTCGTCGAAACTCGAGTCGGCCATGACAACGAGCATGTTTTTTCCGGCGGGACGAAGAAGGGAGGTTATATCGAACGCGAATGCTGTATACCCTTTGCGAAGATGCTTTCCGGCTTCTTGCCCATTGATCCACACCGTTGCCGAGTGAAACACGGCCTCGAATTCAACTCGCACGGTCTCCTCATTCCAGCTAGGTCGAACCTCAAACTCTTTGCGGTACCAAGCTATGCCAAAATATCCGGCCGAAACGGGGGACGTTTGCCAAGTATGAGGAACGGTAACCGCACTCCATCCCTCCGATAGTCCTGCAGCTTTTTCCCAGTTCTCGCTGCGCCCTAGGTCGTCGGGATCAAGCCTGAATTGCCAGCTTCCGTCCAAGGATATCTTCGCGGTCCGCATCACGCTTGTTCCGGAGGTCCGCCCCACATCAAGAGTTCCTTCAACAGACACGGCGGCCGCCAAGGAGGAGGTTGCGGTCAAGAATTGGCGCCGAGAAAACAAGGATTTCCCTTTGCGTGCACGTTAACGCTGGCGCTTAAGTTAGCCACGTTTGCCTGCAGGTGTCAATAAAAACTTCCGCAAAATAGGACCCCGGGCGGCGCCTGTTGGCCGGTATTCCGCCTTGCTTATAGGAGTTTGACTGCGCGCAGGCCGTTCCCGGAAACGTGGCGGGACATGCGTTCGAGAAAAAGGTCCAGATTCGAACGCATAACCACGTGGGGATTCAGCTTGATGCGAGATGCAGGACACTTCCCTTCCACCAGAAAGTTGTAAAGCGCCTCGAAAGAAAGCCGGCCCTGGGCTTCGGGACGCTGATAAATGGTGGCTTGAATCCTGCCCGACTTGACGAACGGGGCAATCTGGGGAAACAGGTCGGTCGTGATAACTGCCAGACGACACTCGGGATCGAGCTCTTCGAGTGCCCGGATCACCCCCATCGAATTCGCCGTACTCACATAGAGAGCCTTCAGTTGCCCATCCTTCAGCACTAGCCTTCGCGTTTGGTCATAAGCCGCGCCCTCATCGTCGTGACTTTCCAACACCGCCGAAAGAACCAGGGAGCTGCGGGTCGAGAGGAGGCTATTCTTGAAACCGCGAACTTTCTCGGAATGGTCAAAGGTGGACAAGTCACCGGTCAAAACTGCTACCTTGCCCGGGCCTGAGGCCATACGGCTCAACAGTTCACCGACAAGTCCCCCGCTGATAAAGGGATCGGCGGACACACAGGTGAGTCGATCAGTGCCCGGCGCGTCAGTAGCCACGCAGACGACGGGAATTCCTTTCTGCTTTGCCCTGTGAATCCATGCTTTTAGTTTTGCAGGGTGGCCGGGTGCGATAATAATTCCCTTACTGCCGTCAACGAGAGCCTCCTCGAACAACGCTTCGTCTTCCTCCCCAAGTGTGGGGTGAGAACGGAAACACAAATCAACTCCTGCTTGAAACGGGCCCGAGGCTTCCACGATGCCTGCGCGCACCGCGTCGAAAAACGATGCGATCTTGGCAGGAAGGTTGACCGCCAGCCGGACCTGCCACGGGGCCTTCAGATACCGAGCCGCCAAATTTGGCTTGTATCCGAGCTTACGGGCCATGTTCAAGACGCGATCTTTTGTAGCAGGGTTTATGTCGCCCCGCGAGTGCAGGGCCCGGTCTACAGTCCCATTTGATAAGCCTAAGGCTTTAGCGATGTCCTTGATCCCGACAGGACGGGAATTGGCTGGCGCTTGGTGGCGGCCCATCTCTGCACCTGGTATGGCATTCGCTACGATGGGGCGGCCGCGTGTGGGTGCTTTTCTCATCCGTCAGAAAGCTGAGATCCAGCCTTGCCTAGACCACGGCATATAACAAGTATACGAATCAGGCGACCTAATTTGAAACCTTCTCAATGAGAAATGTGTAAACCGATCTGGGATATAAGGTCAATGTAAGATTTCTCGCGCCCTTGCCACCCAGGCGAACCACCTCAACGTGTTGCTTCCAATCCGGAATCCCGGTCTCCGGAGCAGTTGTTGTTGCAATGACTTGCGCGGTTTCCCCGACGGCTTTGAACATGGACAAATCGTACTGGATAGTTTGCTGGGCGTCTCCGGTCACAGTAACGAAGACGAGCTTGTGCGACTCGGAATCATAGGCAGCGATGGAGTTCGAGTCTCCCATGCCAATGATCCGGTAACCGGGGCGGATGTACCTGGTAAACTGGCCGAAGACCCAGAACTTGCCGTTGACGCGGATTAGCGAGGTATTTTGGTCGGGCTTGAACTGATCTTGCGTGTCGACATAGTCGGCATTGAGCAAACCCCATCCGTAAACTTTCGAATCGGGCTCTACAGGCTGCCAGTACACCCACGCACTGGGGCGAAGCTTCCGAATATCGAGAACGATGGAACGAGCCATGGTGTAGCCCGAAGCGTCGCTTTCGCCATACTCGGACTGCCAGAGCGGCTTGTTCCCAGCGGCCGCTCGCAAGGCCTCACGGTTAGGACCGCGGTAAGGCTCGGTCCCGCGGTGGTACCCGTGAACATTAACCTTGCCAACAGCCACCCGCGCTGCTTCGCCGTAATCGTCCCACGTTTTCAAGGCCACATCCGTGTCGTTCTCATCCGCCGCGGCCACCATTACCTCGGTAAGCCCCAGTTGATCAAGCTTTTTTCGAAGTTGTTGAACGATGGCCTGCTGCATGCCGACGTCAAAGTGGCAACCTTCCTGGCGCCCTGGATACTTCCACCAATTTGCCGAAGGCTCGTTGAACGGTTCCACGGAACCAAAATGTATGCCCCAATCCTCCTTCGCTTGGCGCGCGACTTCCGCCAGGTAAGTCACAAAACGCTCCTGATTTGCGGCCGCCAGGCAGTCGCTTCCGGCCTCGCTGCCCGCTGTGCTGTGATTGGAGTTCATCCACCACATGGGCGAGTCGGAAAACAGCTCGAAAACGTTTGCGCCCCTGGCCCGCGCCTTCAGCATCATGGAACGCTGGTTGCCGTCCACAGACCAATCCCACGCCGTTGGCTTCTGGCTGTCAGGATTCACCCAATACCCGTGGATGTCCATTTGCCACTGTAGCTTGGGCCCTTTATTCTCGGCCGGCTGGTCAATCCCTCCCCCACCCACGTTGTATCGCACAAGATTGAGGCCGAGTCCCGGGTAACCATCGACCGACTTCGTGCTATAGATGAGATCCGCATAGTAGTCGGCGTTGGCGGTTCCCCCGACCGCGCGGCCCCACCAAGCGAGCGAACTGCCCCATCCATCCCATCTGCCGAGATTTTGCGTCGGGTCTATCTTCACCGTACCTATCGCCGATGAGTTCTGGGAGTGGGCGCGCACTTGCCAGCCGAGAATGCACAGGAGCGGCGCAGTCATACTCAACCATTTCCGCATGATGGCCCTAACTTCTCCTACCCCTCAAAATCGTTGCCAACCTTCCAGTTTCGGCGCCCGTCAGAGTAACCCCGGGATTCAAAAACGCTTATGCTGGCGAATCCGCGCGTCATCTCGCTGCGAAAATCGGGTCTCCGGATTGGATTTCCATTCTCAGTGCCCACTTCTTCTTCTGCTTCGGCCGCAACACGTCGCAGCTGCCTCTATGTACCGCCTCTCGAAGAGAGTCCGGGTACCCGGTACACGGCTCCAATCCGACTGTGAAATGCCCGCTCTCCCGAGACGGCCAGCCTCCCTGGCAAATCCATATTCCTAAATACGGAACGTCCTGTGGATTGAAATGAAATGCGATGGTTTCCTTTGTCCGGGGATAGCAAAGCGCGCAAAACCCCTCCTGCAATCGGGAGGTAAATACTTTGTCGGCCGTGCGAGCGCTCGCATCGCGCAGTTCCGAAAGATCCGCTCTCTCGCCATCCTTGCAAGCCGCTATTGGCCAGCCGCAACTGTCGCCGAACTTGCCTAACCGCTCTCCCCGGGACCATTCCACGAACAGCCCGGATACCTCTTCTGGCAGCACAATCCGGCAAGAGGCTTCGACGGCCAGCAATGGGTGAGCGGACCACAAGAATGCAAATTCTTCGGACCCGGTATTCTCTATTTCGTACGCTAGCATGATCACGTTGTCTTCAACCCGCACGTTTTTTCGAAATCTGTAGGGCAGACTCTTCCCTTGTGTTTCGAAAAAGAGTTCTCCATCACCAGCCCAGTAATCCCAGGAAGTCGACCACAGGTCGCCATGGTCAGGCATCTTCCTGCCTGCAAACCCAAGCCCGGGGTATAGGCACTCCGCGATCGTGGGACAGCATTCATCAAAGCCGCTTGCGTCGTAGTCGGCGAAGCTCGCACCATAGGCGGCCGAGCGATACGGACGCTCACGAGGCTGGTAGAGAAATTCGCGCCCGCTTCGGATGCTCTTGAGCGAGTTCATTTTGGCGCCCAGTTCGGGAAGGAAGCTGACGAAAAGCTGATCGTTCGCTAACTGAACCGCCGAAAACTCTGCCTTTGAAGAAATGCTGGATTTCCCTGCGCTCATTTGGCAATTTCCAAAAAGCATTCTATGGAAACATACGCAGCATGGGGACACCCTCGTCGCGGCTCTTCATTTAGGACTTCCGCCGCTATTCGCATTACGCATGGTGTATACAAACAGTTTGATCTCACTGCGTTGTTCCTTGGTCCGATCTTGCTGTTGCTGGCGTAGCCCCTCGAAGGTTAGGAGCTCCTGATCCGCTCGCGCTTTATCGCCAGTCCGCCTCAAACTCTGGGCAAGGTGATAATGAACGCTGGCGTCATTGGGATTGGTCTTCAGCGCCTGCTCATACTCGGCGATGGCGTCAGGGTACCTCTGCTCACGAAAATAGAGTGTTCCGAGCAGGGTATGAGCGTCGGCGTAACCCGGGTCGATCTCGAGGCTCCGTTTCAGAAGAGATTCAATTTGTCCGGCCAACTCGGACCGCGGCTCTTTCTCATCGATTTTCCACAGGCACATTGCGTAGTAGTAGCGCACCGCAGCGTTGTTCGCGTCAGCTTTGAGGAAACTCTGCAAGCGAGAACGCGCTTCCGCAGCGATGGGAGGGGAAAAATTGTCGTATGCCGTTCCTACAAACGTAACCGGCAGAGAGTCGGAGGGATCCAAGTCCGAGGCACGGAAGAAAGTGCGCGCCGCTTCGTCAAAGCGGTCCAACCCGTAAAGGGCGATACCCAGGCCGTCCAGCAGGCGGGCTGCCTGGGGGAAGCGAGTTAGCCCAGATTGAAATATTTGAACTGCGGGCTCAAAAGTCTGGTGCAGAAGGAACTCGCTGCCCCAGTTCAAGATGTTCTCTTCGTTCGGCTCCAGGCGCGCCGCGTGCTCGTACTGCCCCGCTGACGCCACGTAGTTCCCTGATTTCTCCTCCACTTCTCCTAGCAGGCTGTGAAGTTCTGCGGAGTCGTGTGACGTGATGAGGCGCTGAAGCTGGAGGCGAGCTTCGTCCAGTTTGCCGATTCGCTCATAGGCAAGCGCTAGGTCATAACCATTGTTGTATGCCGTGGGCTCAATTTCTTGCGCGCGCTTCAGAAAAGGAATCGCGGATGCAATATCTCCCGCCTGAATGTAGAACTCTCCCAAATTGTGATTCGGATCGTAGCTGCGAGGCTCCAATCTCTCGGCTTCCCTAAACTGTTTTTCCGCTTCGCGCGTTTTCTGCAGCCGCAGAAGGTTAGCCGCAAATGCGGTCCGCGCTTCGGCAATGTCCGGCCCCAGTCGAACGGCTTTGGCGAGATATGGATCGGCGTTTCTATATTCGTTTTCGCCCACGAAAACCAAGCCTGCCAATTCATTGACCTCAAAACTTTCCGGGGAGGAGGCCAGCAAGGAACTGAGCTCGCTTTCCGCTTTTGCGTATTGCTGGTTGCGGTAAGCCGCGAGGGCGTCTTCAAATTTATGCCTTATTTCTTCGGCCGCCCTGTTCGCGTCTCGGGGCGGCTGCGCGCTTTGCGCGCCTCCCTCCGTTCTAGAGGCGCCCGACAAGAGTACCGCTGCTGAAAGGAGGCCGACAACAAGGCCTTTGGCACCTCGGGTGATAATGGAAGACTCGACGCGCATTTCCTTGATCAGCCGATTTTTTGTGACAGGCTATATCATCCGAGGCGTGCCTAACCTACGCAAGCCCGTCCACGCTTCTCTTATCCTACCCTCGTTAGCAGGGAACGCATAGAAGTCAAGCCCGGCGTTTATTCCTACGTCCAAACGCCTTCGCGATAGGCAGTCGACTCCCTAGGTCACCGCGCTTCGCTTCGCGTATGCGGTCCTCCAGAGGACAAGCGTCACCAATACAGTTTCAACGCCAATTGGATTTGGCGGGCAATTCCGCGCGTGTTATTAATTTGCGCAAATTGCGGTGACCGGAAATCCAGGGTGATAAAGCTGTTTGAAAAGTTCGGGTGGTTGAAGGTGTTAAAGAATTCGCTGCGGAATTCCAGGTTGGTCCTCTCTGTTACATGGAATCTCTTAAAGAGGGACATATCCAGATTCTCGAAGCCTGGTCCGTGCGCTGGGGTAGGTGGCCCTCCAAGCGGCGAGAAATCCGTCTGACCGATGGCCGTCGCTGCCGGGGGTTGCGCAAAGGCCGCAGGATTCAGGAACTGCGTGATTCCATGCGGTCCTTTATGAGCGTAGACACTCTGCCCGGAGACGACATCAGCGTAGCAACCGAAGTCTGCAGTAGTGGCTACGGGGCACCCGGACCCGGGCGAACCCCCTCCGAGGGAGATCGGGAATCCGTTCTGCAAGGTGTAGATCCACTGCGCGCTCCAGCCACCGATAACCGCGTCAAGGGCACGTGAGGATCCGTTAGCAAGCCACTTGCCTTTGCCCACGGGGAGTTCCCAAATTCCGCTTGCATGGAAGATGTTGGGGACATCGTTTCCGCAATATTGATAGTCCTTTTGCCGCCCAAAGCCCGGCAGTGTGGGAGCGCGAGCGAAATTACCGTCCGCGATGCCCAGGATATTCTTGGTGTCCGTCCTGCACTGCGAGCGCGTGTAATTCGCCAGCAGGTTCAGGCCGTGACTAAAGCGTCTCTCAAAGGAAAGTTGCACCGAGTTGTAGTAAGCCGACCCATTGGCCGCGACATAGTCACTGTTTTGCGAAAAATCAGGGAACGGAATGTACTGGCTGACGGTTGTTCCCGGAGGCAAAATAATGGTGGGAATATTTCTCTTGTCGCCGTCCAACAAGTGATGCGTGTTGTTGCCGACGTAGGCAACCGTGACCGTCTGGCCGGGCGTCAACTCATACTGTACGGCTCCATTCCACTCCTGCGTGTAGGCGGTCTGCCAGGGCCGTTGAAATCCGACAAGGCTCAGCCCTTTCGGACTGAAATTTGGACTTGCCGGATCGGGAGTGGCAGGCGTCAGCCCATTCTCGAGAGTAGCCTGCTGGCCGTTGGCATAAGTAAGGGGCGTGGCGTCGTTGGCCCGGAAAAACCCCAGGTTTACCGTAAACGGATAGTCGTATCCGGGGTCCGGGGCACCGCCGAGATTTTCAAAACCGCCGTAGAAGACGCCATAAGAGCTGCGCACCACGAGCTTGGGGGTAAAGCGGTACGCGAGGCCAACGCGCGGCGCAAAATTCGTGAGCGGTGTCGTGAAGACGCTCGAGCCGCTGATATAGTTGAGCTGAATTCCATCCTTCGCCAGGAGCGGGGCGAAGGCCGCGGACACAGTGGCATTTTTCTGCTGTGCAGGGATCACATATTGCGCCCCTGCTCCGTTGAGCGCGCCCGGCACCAGCCCAGCCTGCTTGCCGCTGCTTTCCCTTAGCCCTTGGAAAATTTCCCATCGCAGGCCCATGTTGATGGTTAGCTTCGAAGTCATCTTCCAATCGTCTTGGAAGTAGGTCCCGTAGTAATTGCGGAGGTCGTCGGGTTGCGTGATGTTCGACGCAAACACGGTACGTGCTCCCCCGACGTTATTGACTCCGTTAGGAACGGTTGCCGCCGTAGGTGTGAGCAAAAGGTCTGCCATTCCGGTGCTTCCGCCGACGTTCGGGATCCCGGTATAGCCGCCGAACTGGAAATCACCACGGGACCATGCCGGATCGACCCACGGAAAATGCAGTCTCTGGTATTCAAACCCGCCTTTGAAGCTGTGTCCCCCGTATACCTTGGTCAGGTTTTCCGTAAATTGGTAGGTGTCGCTCTCGCGCGTGTTAGGGCTGGCAAAAGCCCCTGCGCCAAGCGAAGTTAGTCCGTTGATGTCAATGCCGGGCAGCCCGCCATTGCCGCTGCCCTGCGGAATGCCTGGAATGCCATACTTGGCGGGAATACCTTGGGTGCCCGCAAGGGCCGGCTGAACAGAGTTGTTCAGCCGGCTATAGCCAAAGCGCGCTTCGTTGATCAAGGTCGGCGAAAACGCGTGAGTTTCGCTTACGGCCAAGTTCCATGATTTATTGGCAATGGCACCCTGGCCAAATCCGCTGTTGTCCCCGTCTCCCGTAATGGCGCTGGGGTTATTCGCTCGTTGCTTGCTGTAGCTGATTCGGCCGAACATCTGGTCCTTGTCGCTGAAATTTTGGTCCACTCGGGCGTCAAAATGATTGGTGTCATCGGGGTGGCTGCGAAGCACCTGGAAATTGTTGACAAATACTCCGGGCGCGGTCGCCGCCGGATAAAGCCCCAGAAGCTTGGTCGCATTTGGATCCAGGCGGCCGGACGGCAACTGGTTCAGGAACTGCGTCAAGGTTGTGAAATCCCTGATTCCCACGATGCTCCCGTTGGTGTAAAAGGGATCGCGCACAAACCCGCTTGATTGAGCAACCAGCGTTGTCACAGGATCAACTTGGCCTGCGGTCACTGGCCGCGTCGTGGCCGGGTCTAAAATCGTGGGCTCGTTGAAATTTCGTCCCAGCGCGTCCGTCTGCGTGACGCCAGCCGAAGGGTTCTGACTCGAGAACAAGTCCCGAAAATCCGTAAATCCGCTGGTTACCTCGGCGGCGGTCGGAACGCTAGCCCGGAGTCCGGATCCTTGGCGAATCCGAGTGCCTTCATAGTCCCCGAAGACAAAAAGTTTGTTCTTGCGGATCGGCCCTCCCGCCGCAGCGCCGAATTGATTCCTCCTCAACTCACCCTTTCCTACCTTAGGAGAGAAGAAGTATTGGTCCAAACCAACCGCATCGAGTTTGTCGTTGCGCACAAACTCCCATGCCGTGCCGTGGAATTGATTCGTCCCGGATTTGATGGACGCATTGACCACGGCTCCGCCAGCTCGACCGAATTCCGCGCTGAAGTTGCTGGTTTGCACCTTGAATTCCTGAATCGCATCCGGCGGAGGCAAGTTGACGTACGCTGCGCCATTCAGGAAGTCGACCGTGTCATTGTTGTTGTCGATCCCATCCAACAAGTAGCTGTTGTGTACCGTCGTTAGGCCGTTGGCCACGAAACTTCCACTCTGATCCAGTCCGCGCGTCGCTACCAGGCCCGTCACGCCCGCCCCAAGTTGCGCCAGAAAAGTGTAATTGCGGCCATTCAACGGAAGATCGTTGATTTGCGCTCCTGAGGCAATGGTGCCCACAGAAGCGTCTTGCGTCTGCATTTGGGGAGGCGCAGCCGACACTTCCACTGTTTCGGTCACTTGTCCCGGAACCAGCTGAAAATCCGCCCGCGCTTGCCCTTGAACATTGACGACGACATGGGTGGCTTCTGACTTACGGAAACCAGTGGCCTCGACAGAGACCGTATACGAACCAATCTTTACTGGATTAAACGTGTACGTGCCGTCACCGGCGGTAACCGCTGATACCACGAAGCCGGTGTCTTCATTTTTCAGTGTGACCTTCGCGTTTGCCACCACTGCACCGCTGGAATCTGTCACCGTGCCCCGAATTGCTCCGGTATCCACCTGGCCCATCGCAGGTCCTGCCGTGAGCGCAGAAGTTGCCGCCACTGCCGCGGCCAGCACGAGAGTCAACCACACTGTAGAAATTCGCATTTTCACCCCCGCTCCCCCAACTGAAATCCCAGGTCTCAGAGCCCATAACCTGCGAAACCGCTTGCGACCGTGCACGTGCACGGTAATCGTGTACGTGCACGATCAGGCAAAACACTGGTCTTGTCAAGCGAAAAATAGGTGCTTTTTGGGCCTGCCGGGAGATTGGTCCCCGCATGGCCCACAAGCGCCGTGCACAATTTGAAAGGAAAGAACGGTGAGCAGGCGCGGCAGATTATGTGCTCGGCCGGACGCTATCCCTATCTCCTGCTTCATTTTGGGGAGGGTTGCACACTTCCGGCAGGTTCATCCACCCGCACCATGCGATCTGCGGAAACGTCTTTAAGGCTCTGCGTAATTCCACTCGGCCATTGAATCTCTACCTTTTGTGCTTTTGTATCGGTCCCCAGGCCAAAATGTAAACGCTTATCGCTAGACGAGAGATAGCTACCAGCCGTAGTCACGGTCGCGTATTGTGTGCCTTGGCTGGTAATCATCCTGACCGACGCCCCTATCGCGTCCCGATTGCTTTTGTGTCCTATCAAGTTCAGCCCCAGCCAGTGGAAACGCGTGTCCGTTTCGTTTTGCAGGATATGAACCGGCCCGCCGTTCGTAGTCACCACGGCATCGACGCGCCCATCATTGTCCAGGTCTCCTGTAGCCAGTCCCCGGCTCGCCCAAGCTTGATGGAAAACTTCCCCGGAACCCTCGGAGACGTCAACGAATCCGTGGCCCGTGTTCCGCGCCAGCAGCATTCGTTCGCGGTAATGGAGTTGTGGATAGACTAGCTCGACGGTGTCAAGCACGTGGGCCTGCACGACGAGAAGATCCTTCCAGCCATCATTGTCGTAGTCGATCAGCCTTAATCCCCAGCCCGAATGCAACCGCGTCATCTCTCCTAGTCCCGAGCTCTCCGT
>DATNLB010000422.1:0-3435 GCA_035603095.1 Candidatus Acidiferrales bacterium | reverse complement strand
CGATCGGTCCGGGCATGGTGTTCACGATCGAGCCCGGCATCTACATTCCTGAAGAGAATCTGGGCGTGCGGATTGAAGACATGTTCTATGTCGATAAAGACGGCAAGCTGGTGAAGTTGACTGCGGCTCTGCCTTCTACGGCTGAAGAGGTAGAGAAATGGGTGGCGGGAAAGTAGAGAATGCAGAAGTGAGTCTAAACTACAGCGCCGGTCGCGCTGGGCCGCAATAAGTGCTGCCGCGCTAGGACGCTCTTGCCCTACACGTAAACGACCCTCTGGCCATACTCCCGAGACAA
Organism: Candidatus Acidiferrales bacterium; assembly: GCA_035603095.1. GTDB lineage: Bacteria > Acidobacteriota > Terriglobia > Acidiferrales > UBA7541 > Acidiferrum. The sequence continues at coordinate 3,140 of DATNLB010000422.1, read as the reverse complement.
GAATGGAAAATTCTGTGGCCAATAGACTGGCCGAGATGAGCGAAGATCAACTTCACGTTGAAAGGCGACGGATGCTTCAGGCTCTCTTAGCCGACCGTTTCAAGCTCACGCTTCACCGCCAATCCACACAGCTTGGCGTATACGTACTGGTCGTTGCAAAGAACGGCCCTAAACTTCAGGAGGCACAACCCGGCGACACGTACCCGAATGGGTTAAAAGATCCTGAAGGTGGCAGCCCAGCGGGCATATTCCGCCTGGGAAGGTTCCACGGAGGAAGGGGCGAGCTAGTAGGTCAAGGGCTGTCGATGGCGAAACTGCTGCGGCTGCTGTCGGAAGACATCTTGGACCGCAGCGTAATAGACAACACAGGGCTCACGGGCAACCATGATTTCACACTGGAATGGCAGATAGGGGCCGAGAGCCAAGGTCCCATGTTTAAGGAGACGGGAGACCATCCGCAAGTTATCGGCAGCACTCCCTTGCCTGAATTCTCCGGGCCTTCCTTCTTCAATGCGATTCAAGAGCAGCTTGGGCTGAAACTGGAATCGCAAAACAGTCCTGGCGTAATACTCGCCATCGATCATGTCGAGAAACCTTCGGAAAATTAACAACGAATGCTTGTTTCGATTGTGCCTGATGAGTCGCGTTGCCACACATGTGAAATCGACTGATTGCTGGGGGAGCTGCCGCGAGCAGGTTAAACGCGGATCATTCCAAAACATCAATTTCGATGGCGTCTTTGGGCGGGCTCCACTCTGCCGGGACTTTGGGCGAGTTTTGATTGTGCCTCATCAATTGCCTCCGCCCAGGACCCCGCTGTTTCCGCTAATTCCCGCAACACCTCCGCGTCACTCCTTCCCGAACTCTTCAGGACATGAAACGAATGATCTGCCTTTTCGATGACGTGCAACGTCGTCTGCGGCCCTAGCTTCGCGCAGACTGGACGCAACAACTTCATATCAGCAAATGTATCTCGCGTTCCTTGCATGAACAGCATTGGCATCGAAACCTTCGCAAGGTGGTCCGCTCGTTTCGTTCCCGGCCGGCCGGGCGGGTGCAATGGGAATCCAAAGAACACCAATCCTCGCACCCCAACCAGTGGAAGCTGTGCCGCAGCCTGCGAAGTCATTCGTCCTCCCATTGACTTGCCTCCCGCCAGCAACGGCAAGCCAGGAGCTGCCTCCGCTGCCGCTCGAACCGCAGCCACGACCGTCGCCATCAGAACCGCGGGAGCGTCTGGAACCCGCCGCTGTTTCTCCATGTACGGAAACTGGTATCGAAACGTCGCCACGTCCACGCCAGCCAATTCGTTCGCAAGCTCCTCCATAAATGGGTGACTCATCCCCGCTCCAGCTCCGTGCGCCATCACCAGGAGCCGGCGCGCCTGTGCCGGTCGCAAGAGCAAAGCCGAAACCTCACCCCCGCCCTCCACCGCAAATCGCAACTGTGCAACCCCTCCCATTTCGCCCCGATTCTAATCCTGGAAGCCGAAGAACCTGTCCCAACTTCCCTCTACTCAATCACTCGATCTCTCCCTGGCAATCCTGCTCCAACGCTTCTTCGACAGGTGCCGCGACGATTTCGCGGACGCGTTCGCGCAGCGCCGGGACATCCTCCTTCCTCAAGCCCTTGGTCTCGATGGTGTCGTGCAAAAGTACCGTGATTTTCGCCGGCCAGAGCATCCAGTGGCCCGTCCGGTGATGCTGAAAGGAACCAATCAGGCTCACGGGCACGATGGGGATGCCGAGCTGCTGCGCCACGCGGAAGCCGCCGTCCTGGAACTGATCCACGTGCCCGTCGCGCGTCCGCTTGGCTTCGGGAAAAATGATGAGGCTGGTGCCGCCGTCCACGGCGTCCTTCGTGAGCCGCCACATGCGCTTCAAATCCGCCGGCCGCCGGACATCCGGCACCGGCACGTTGCCGAAGCGCTTCATCAGCCAGCCGTACGCGGGAATCTTGAAGTGGGATTCCAGCTCCCACCCGCGGACAAACTGTGGGATCGCGCAGTAGAGCATAAAAGGATCGAAAAGGTTGACGTGGTTCGGCATGAAGAAGGAAGTCCGCTTGGCATCGAAACCGGCGGAGCGGCGCACATCGACCTGCGCGCCGGAAAGAAACGCGATGCGGCGGCAGAAACTGCGCTGCAGCCAATCATGCCTGCGAGGATCAAGGAAGATGCCGAAAAGGATGAGCGCCGGCACAACGAGAAAGAAATGCAAGCCGCTGACGGTCCACAGAATCGCGCTGCGGAACACAAGCCATGCCCGTTTCATATATAGACGTCCAGGGCCGCGGGAAGAATGTCGAGTGCCCGGCACTCCAGTGTCGCAACTTCGCCATCGATCATGATGTCCACGGGCGCGGCTGCTTTGAATTCGATGCGGCGCACTGCGCGGCGCGAAGCGAGCGGATGTTCGATATGAGAACCGTCATAAAGACGCGGCAATGTGCGGAGCAAGCCCAGCCGTCCGATCGGGCCCCAGCGGACAAATTCAATCAGCCCGTCCCTAGGATCAGCCTGCGGCGCGATGAGCATCGTGCCGCCCGTGTACTTGCTGTTGTTGAACGTCAGGAAAAGAGCGCGCCGTTCGTCCCACTCCTGATCGTCGTCGCAACGCAGGGCCAAGGATCGCCGGCGCAACTGCACCACGCGCACGAAGACGCCGAGCAAATAACCGAGATTGCCAAGCGGCTTGAACATGCGATTGGTCAGAGCAGCGACATCGGCCGTAAAACCAACGCTCAGAAGATTGAAGGAATAAATTTCGCCGGCGGCGTGCGTCAGGCGCAAAAGATCGACGGTGCGAGTGCGGCCTTCGAGGAGCGCCTGCATCGAAGCTGCGGCTCCGTCCTTTGCAAAATCGCGCAAGAAGGAATTGCCGGTACCCAGCGGCAGGAACCCCAGCGCGACGCGCTGAACGGTGGTGCGCCCCGCAAAAACGCCGTTGAGGATTTCGTGGGCGGTGCCATCACCGCCGACGGCAAGAAAGCGCCGGTACCCTTGCCCGTAGGCTTCGCGGGCAAGTTGCACCGCATGGCCCGGACCCGTCGAAGCAATGACGTCGACCTTCAACCCTTTCTCGAGCAAACGCGCGAGAGCGGGCCCAGCGAGTTTCGCGGAGCGGCCGCCACCGGCGGCG
>DATNLB010000157.1:0-15889 GCA_035603095.1 Candidatus Acidiferrales bacterium | reverse complement strand
TTTTTTTTGCCCTTATGGCGTCAAGTTGAAAAAGAAGGGCTTACTGCCGGATCGCGGAGGGCAGCTAGCGGAGTTCGAGAATCTCCCGCTCTTTGGCGGCCGACAAGTCCTCGATCTTCTTGGTTTCCGCGTGCGAAATCTTTTCCATCTCGTCCAGCGCCCGTTTCTGTTCATCCTGGCTGATCTTCTTTTCTTTCTCCAGCTTGTCAATCGTTTCCTTGACGTCGCGCCGGATGTTGCGCACCGCAGTGCGGTGATTCTCCAGCACTTTGTGCAAGTGCTTCACGATATCCTTGCGGCGCTCTTCCGTCGGCGAAGGCATTGGCACTCGCACCACTTTGCCGTCGTTGGTGGGGTTCAGCCCTAGGTCCGAAGTCCGTATGGCTTTGTCGATCAGCGGCACCACGCTCGGGTCCCATGGCGAAATCACCAGCAGAGTCGCCTCCGGCACCGTCACCGTGCCGAGTTGATTTACCGGCATGGGCGTCCCGTGATAATCCACGCGTATGGCGTCCAGAATAGAAGCATTGGCGCGCCCCGTGCGCAGGGTTCCCAGTTCCTTGCGAAAATCCTCGACCGCCTTTTCCATCCGCGTCCTGCCCGCGGCAATCGCTTCTTTCGTCGTCATCGTGACCTCATCGAAACAATTTTTTCCAGTGTGATCCGGACTCCCGAATTCAGTGCTCAGTTTTCAGTAAAAAGAAAATCCAACGGAGGAATAGTGCTCGGACATGATTCAGCTTTCTTTTTCCAGTGAAAGCAGCCTGGCGTACTTGCACATAATGCAGTTCTCTTTTCTCGCTGAAAATCGGCCACTGAAATTGTGAAAACTGAAAACTTGCTCACCCCGGTGTCACCTTCGAGCCCACGCGCTCCCCGAGCACCACGCGCTTGATGTTCCCCGCCCGGTTCATGTTGAACACCACGATCGGCATGCCGTTGTCCATGCACAACGAAATCGCCGTCGCGTCCATCACTTTCAGGTTCTGATTCAACACCTCGCGGTAAGAAATCGCGGCAAAAAATTTCGCGTCCGGAATCTGTTCCGGGTCGGCGTCGTAAACTCCGTCCACGCGCGTGGCCTTCAGGATCACGTCGGCCTTGATTTCCATGGCGCGCAGCGCCGCAGCGGTGTCCGTCGAAAAATAAGGATTCCCGGTCCCCGCCGCAAAAATCACCACGCGCTTCTTTTCCAGGTGGCGCACCGCGCGCCGCCGGATAAACAGCTCGGAAACCTCTTTCATCTCAATGGCGCTCAACACGCGCGTAAACACGCCCTCTTTTTCGAGCGCGTCCTGCAGCGCCAGAGCGTTGATGACCGTCGCGAGCATGCCCATGTAGTCGCCGGTTGCGCGGTCGATCTCAAATCCCTTCTGCCTGGCGCCGCGGAAGATATTTCCTCCACCGACCATGATCGCCACCTGCACGCCCAGTGCGTGCACGTCTTTCAGTTCGCGCGCGATGGCCTGAATGGTTTCCCCGTGAATGCCGAACCCCTGCGGCCCTTGAAACGATTCCCCGGAGAGTTTCAGCAAGACTCTCTTGTACGCCGGTTTGCCTTTTTTTCCAGCTTTCTTTGTCGCTGCCATGAGTCTCCGATTCGCGCCATCTAAAATCCCGGGAATTGTAACAAACTATCTCCGCCCCCGCACTTTTGGAGTGCGGGAGCTTGCTCCCACTTTTCCGGCAGCCCAAAACGTCAGCTCGCGCGAAGCCCGAGAGTCCGTCTATGCGCCAAAAGAGTGCCGGTGCTCGGCAATCCGTCGCCAATCAGCGCACCCTCGAAAGCGGGAGCAAGCTCCCCACTCCCCAAAAAAAACGCCCCGGTGTAACCGGGGCGTTGAAGGTGAATTCAGATGGTCCTTAAATCATTCGTTGACAAGCGGGGGCAACGGTGCGGTCACCGGCGCCGTGTCCGGACCGCCGCCGGACCCGCTCACTTCGCCCACTTTGAACCGCACGAAGCGCCGGATCGAAATATTTTCGCCCAGCTTGATGACGGCCTGGGCGATCATCTCACCGATCGTCACGCTCTCATCCTTGATGTAGTGCTGTTCGTAGAGGCAATTTTCCTCGTAGAACTTCTCCATCTTTCCATTCACGATCTTGTCGACGACGTTTTCGGGCTTCCCTGTCGCCAGCGCCTGCGCCTTATAGATATCCCGCTCCTTTTCGAGCATCTCCGGCGTCACTTCTTCGCGCCGCACGTAGCGCGGATCCAGCGCCGCGATGTGCATCGCGATGTCGTGCGACAGTTGCTGGAACGCTTCCGTGCGCGCCACGAAGTCGGATTCGCAATTCAGCTCCACCAGCACGCCGATCTTTCCACCGGCGTGGATATAATGGCCCACGAGCCCTTCACTGGCTTCGCGCTGCGCTTTCTTGGCCGCGGCCGCCTGGCCCTTCTTGCGCAGGACGCTGATGGCTTTCTCGATGTCGCCGCCCGCTTCCACGAGGGCGGCGCGGCAGTCACTGAATCCCGCGTTGGTCCGCTCGCGCAATTCTTTCACGAGTTGTGCTGGGATTTGCATAGCTGGCTGTTGTGTACTCATCCTTTTTCTCTTTGTTTTTCTGGATTCTCTTGGTTGATGTCGTTAGCTGCGAAGCGGCCCGCCCCCATCCACTCGGGGCGGGCCTCACGAAATTGCCACCCGCACAATTTGTTTACCGTTTTTCCTCGTCGTCAGGAGGCACGGTGGCTTCCGCAGTCTCGGCAGGCTCCGCCGGGGTTTCCACCACAGCCTCCACGAAATCACCTTCCTGCTTCTCGTACCGTTCGTACGCGCTGGTATCGACGTACTCGACGCCGTCCACCAGCGCCTGATCTTCGGCGGCCTTCTGATCCGCAACCTGCGATTGCTGGAACGCGGTGTGGCCCTCGAGCACGGAATCCGCAATCTTCGTCGTAAACAGGCGGATGGCGCGCAGCGCGTCATCGTTCCCGGGAATAATCCAGTCCACCACGTCCGGGTCGCAATTCGTATCCACTACCGAAACCACCGGCACGCCCATGCGCCGCGCTTCCTTCACCGCGATTTCTTCCGCGTTGGAATCGATCACGAACATGGCGTCCGGCAACTGGGTCATATTCTCGATGCCTTCGAGATTCTGAAACAGGTGCTTCATTTCGCGGTCCAGCCGCGCTTGTTCTTTCTTGGAAAGCTCTTTGATGCGGCCGTCTTCGTTCATGGCCTTCAGCAGCTTCAGCCGCTTGATGGATTTCTGCAGCGTCGCCCAGTTGGTTAGCGTGCCGCCCAGCCAGCGGTGATTCACGAAAAACGCACCGCAGCGCCTCGCCTCCTCGGCGACGGCTTCCTGGGCTTGCCGCTTGGTGCCCACGAACAGGACCGCCCGGCCTTGCCCGGAAAGTTCGCTCACGAAGCGGCTCGCTTCGCGGAACATCTTGAGGGTTTTCTGAAGATCGATAATGTGGATGCCGTTGCGTTCGCCGAAAATGTACTCCTTCATTTTCGGGTTCCATCGCCGCGTCTGGTGACCGAAGTGAACTCCGGCCTCCAGCAACTCTTTCATGGTAATTTCTACTGCCAAGTTTCCTCCTAATAGGATAGCTGTTTGCGGTGGCGGCTCGCGTCGCCACAGAACAGCCTCTTGCCGGCTCCTTGCCGGCCGTGATCTCGGCAGATCGGCTTACGCCCACCTGCCGGAGTTCGCAGGGGCGGGGCTTGCCCCGCCCGGAAAATTAACGCTTCGTGAACTGGAAGCGCTTGCGCGCGCCCTTCTGTCCGTACTTCTTGCGTTCCTTCATTCGCGAATCGCGCGTCAAAAATCCGTTCTTCCGCAGCGCCGGCCGCAGCTCCGGATTGAATCGCGAAATCGCCCGCGACAATCCCATGCGCACCGCGCCCGCTTGTCCGCCCACGCCGCCGCCATGCGCCGTCACCACCACGTCCACCTGGTCCGCGATATTCGTGAACTTCAGCGGCTCGATGGCGTCATGCTTCCAAGCGTGATTCGGAAAATACTGCTCGACGGTGCGGCGGTTCACTGTGAACTTGCCGGAGCCCGGACGCAGGAACACGCGCGCCACCGACTCCTTGCGCCGTCCCGTTCCTAGAAACCAAGTTTGTGTGCCCGCAATGGGCGTACCAGTAGAACTCAACGTTCCTCCTCAAAGACTCCACACTCGGCTTGCTCCCTGCGATGGGTGACCGCTGGACGGTCAGACACAACGGAGAACCGCAACGTGCGGAAAAAATCTGGAACTCGCTTACAGCGAAACGGCCTGCGGCTTCTGCCCCACGTGCCGCGCCAAACCCGCCGCATCCCGGTACACCCGCAATTTCTTCGCGCGCCGCGCGCGCAACTTGTTCTTCGGAAGCATCCCGAGAACCGCTTCGCGTATCATCCAGTCCGACTTCGACTCGCGCAACCTCTTCGCCGGCACTTCCTTCAACCCGCCCGGATATCCGCTGTGAGAGTAATAGATTTTCTGCTCGACCTTGTTTCCGGTCATGCGAACCTTGTCCGCGTTGATCACCACGACGTGGTCGCCCGAATCCAGGTAGGGCGTAAAGCTCGGCTTGTCTTTGCCGATCAGCATGCGCGCGACCTTGGTCGCCAGGCGCCCCAGCACCACGTTCGTCGCGTCCACCACAAACCAGTTCGCGCCCACCTTCAGCGCTTCGGCTTCTTCACCTTTGGCTACGTACGTCCTCATTGCGCTCAGTCACACCTTTCCCTGTAGAGGCAAACCCTAATCTTAGAGTTTGCCCTCACCTTTGTCAACGAAGAGTTGTTCCTGATGGACGTCACTCCGAGAGGCAGACGCTGTCAGCCACGCTGAAGCGTCCCGTCTGCAGGCAACTTCAACCACGCCAGTATAAAGATGAGTAGCGTGGTGGCGAGAAACGAAGTCGGCACAATGAAAAAATAACGCAGAGAGACCGTGGTCATCGCGGCCAGCCAGATGATATTTATCAGCGCCACGCGCTTCAACAGCCCTGCCCGTTCGCGCGACAGCATCAGATCGATGACCCCAAAGCCCAGCGCCGCCAGCATGAAGGACACGCTAAACCCGCGCAGCATGCCGGCCATGCTGCGGAAAGATCCCATCAGATTGAATGTGTAGCTGGACATCAGGTCCAATAGCTGCTTCTCGGTATCATTTGCAGGAAGTGGCTCTTGGAAGAAAGAGATTGAGTGCACCGCTCCAAGGATCAATAACGCGACCGCGCCCGCTTTGAACAATCGCCTTCCCCATTTGTCCGACATGTTGTGAAGTTATAGCACGAGCCGGGGACCAATTGCCCATCGCTCACTATGCGAAATCGCTCTTCTACAAGCAAGCACACGAACTTAAACCAGTGCTAATAGATTAGTGTCCTGCCAGTGGTAAACTGGCGTTTCGAGATCGAGGATTCCGGCCCAGAGGAGCATGCAGAAATGAAACTGATGCAAAGCCTTCATCGACCATCGTCGAGGACGGTGATGAATCGTAAGGTGTGGGCCGTTCTGGCGGTGGTAGGACTTTTGTTGGGGGCGGCCTCCCTTTGGGCGCACCATGGGAATGCACCGTTTGATATGACGCATACTGTGAGGATGCAAGGAACGGTTACGGATTTCCAGTGGATCAACCCACATGCCTTAATTCTTGCGGACCTGAAAGACGAAAAGGGTAAGGTCGCGAACTGGAAGCTGGAGATGGGGAGTCTAGGGATGCTAAGCCGATTTGGATGGAGCCGGAATACGGTGAAGCGCGGGGACCAGGTGACTGCTGAGGGCTTTCGGGCTAAAGACGGTTCGGCTTACATGTGTTTGGTAAGCATCGATCTTCCGAACGGTCAGTCAATGCGGGGGTCTCCATAGAAACGCCAGACATGCTGCCATTCTGTCGGTGGCTGGAACTGACTTCGGTGGGCGCCGGCATACGGGAATCCCTGTGGCTGTTTCCGGCGATCGAGACACTGCATCTGCTGGGGATGGCGGCGCTGGTGGGGACTGTCGCCGTTTTTGACCTACGGCTTCTGGGATGGATGTTGCGGCGGGAGCGGGTTTCAGAGCTGGCGGGGCGACTGCTTCCCTGGTCTTGGGCGGGATTTGCGGTACAGGTGGTTACGGGAGCGCTGCTGTTTTCGTCGGAAGCGGTTAAGGTATATGCCAATCCCGCGTTTCGAGTGAAGATGTTATTGATATTCTTGGCTGGCGTGCATGCGCTGATTTTCCATTGGGGCGTCTATCGGGATGTGGCGTCCTGGGATGACAGCGCGGTCTTGCCTGCCGGGGCGAAAATTGCGGGTTTCGTTTCCATCCTGTTATGGATTGGGATTGTTGCGGCAGGACGGTTTATAGGATTCGTGTGACTTTGCTGAACTGGCCTTGCCAACGGCCCGCTTTTGGGGGCTTCTTCTCAGGCAACCCTTGGGCAACTACCAAAAAATTCGGTGCCCAAATGCGGCCTTTTTCTGTATAATTCTTCTTAAGTGGTGTCCCCCCGTAGTCGGTTTGACATGCTACGAACTGGTTTCGACACTCCTCTCGTGACGGGCCCCTCGACGGCCGCAAGGCTCTCGCGCCGGTGCCTTAGTTTCTGCTTCCCCGGAATTGTATTGGTATCCTGCGCCGTTTTTGGCGCTACGCAATGCTCCGCTCAGGATGTCGCGGAAGCGGCTCGCCAGGAACGCGCCCAGAAGGAAAGTAAGCAGAAAAAATCCAAGCACGTTTACACCGAGCAGGATCTAAAGCGCGAGCGGATCCTCACGCCGGAGGATCGCGCCCAGGTGGAGGCGAAGAAAAATCAGTTGGCTGCTCCTGCGGCGGAGAAAGCCCCGGAAGCTGTCGACGCGCAGTCACTTTCCCCTGATGCTCCCCTCGGTGACGTGGCACGCCATTTCCGCAAACAGAAGCAGTCGCAGAAACTTCAGCAGTCCGCGGAGTTCCATCTTCCGTTCGCCAATGCGCCCGCGCTCGCTTCACCCAAGCCTCCGGTACTCGCTTCGCCGAAGCCTCCGGTGATGCCGCTGCGTCCGCGGGTTTCCAAACCTGCTGCACCACGCTTCGCTCCTTACCAACCACCAGTGAAACGCTCGCCCTTCGAGCGCCCAAAGGTTTTCTTCGCGGCTCCTGCGCTCGTGATGCCTTCGCGCCCACCAGCCCTTCGAGTGATGCCTTCGCAGCCGGCCGCTCCCGCTTCGGTGGCGCCCGTGGCGCCTGTCGTTCCGGTGGCGCCAAGGGCGGCAAAACTCAAAGCGGTGATCGTTAGGCCTGGCGATTCGTTGTGGAAAATCGCGCAGCAAAACTTGGGCAGAGGGCCTCGCTGGCACGACCTACTCGCCGTTAACCCGGGCATCGTTGACGCCAATCACATCGTGGCGGGCTCGCAAATTTATCTCCCCGCGCCGGGCGCTTCTCTCCGGACGGCGGCAAAAATCACCGTGCGCAGAGGCGACACGCTCTCAAAGATCGCGCAAACCCAGCTGGGCCACGCGTCCTACTGGTCCTGCATCGCCATGGCGAATCCAGCCATCCGCGACGCGAATGTGATCTTCGAGGGCCAAGTGCTCCTCCTTCCCGGCAGCTGCAGGCCGTAGATTTCCTTGGCTCGTCCCGCATCCGCAATCCCCTGAATTTCGTATAAACCCTTCGGTATTTGGGAAGTGCCTTCTGTTTTTGGGAGCGAGTTGCCCGTTTTCGTGGCTTATAAACCGAGATAAACCTATAAGCCGTTGATATAGCTTGTTCTTGGTGGCGTTTTGAGGTGATCCCGTTCTGGCACCGCGATTGCGAAACGATTGACCACGGAGATCGAGCAGTCCCGGTGGGCTCTAAACCAGGAGGAGTCGAAATATGGAAGTTGCGCTGAAGGATCTGATGCACAATCGCAGTTTTTTCTTGCGGGCCTTCGTTTTATTCATTCTGTCAGCCGTCTTGGGAACCAACGTGCTCGCGCAGTCCACAGCCGCTTTGAGCGGTACGGTGAGTGACCCGACCGGCGCCGTCATTGCGAGCGCCAAGGTCATCGCGACCAACCAGGCCACGGGAGTCGAATCCACCACGCAGACGGACACAGCGGGGGCCTATCTCTTCCCTTCGTTGCCTATCGGAATTTATCGTATCCAGGTCACGGCTCCTGGCTTTCAATCCGCGATCGTTGCAAACCTCAGGCTTGACGTGGCAACTGCTGTCGCGCAAAACATTCAACTGAGCGTCGGCCAAGCGACAGAAAAAATTGAAATCATGGCCGACGCAGCGCTTGTTGATACCACCACGACCGGCGTCGGACAGGTTATCAACGATAAGACAGTGCAGGAGATTCCGCTGAACGGGCGGCACTTCACGGATCTCAGCCTGCTCACCACCGGCACAGTTACGCCACCGGCAAACGGATTCCTGTCGGCCCCGCTTCGCGGCCAGGGTTCGTTCGGAATCAATACCGCGGGCCAACGCGAAGATACGACTAATTGGCTGGTCAACGGCATCAACCTGAACGATAACGTCCAGAACCAGATCACCTTCCAGCCACCGATTGACACCCTGGCGGAATATAAGATCGACAACTCAACTTTTCCGGCGCAGTACGGAAGGAATGCGGGCGCGATTGTTAACTTGGCCACATTGTCCGGAACGAATGAATATCACGGGGAACTATTCGAGTTCTTCAGGAATAGCGCGTTGGACGCGAGGAACTTTTTCAATCCTATATTGACTACCAGCGGTAAGTTCAATCCTCAAGCTCCGTTCAAGCGCAACGATTTCGGCGCCAGTTTTGGCGGCCCCATCAAGAAAAACAAAATATTTTTCTTTCTCGCATACGAGGGACTCCGCCAGCACCAGAGCCTTACCGTCGCATCCAGCCGCGTGCCCAGCCAGAATGAAAGAGCGGCAGTGACTTCTCCGGCTATTCAGAAAGTCGTTGCTCTTCTCCCTGCTGCCAATCTCGTTGGGACTGGCAATCCCGCGGACCCGGCTACGTTCAACGCTTTTACAGGCGGAACGCTGGCCAACGTCTCTCTCAATCAGGGGTCGGCTGACTTGGATGTGCAGTTGTCCGAGAAGGATCGCATTCATGGCTATTACGTGGTGCAGAAAGATCTGCGTCAGGAACCAACGGCAGGCGGCGTAATCAACGCGAACCTCCCGGGCTATGGGGATACTCGCGATGGTTTCCGCCACCTCATGACCCTCAGCGAAGATCACGTTTTTGGCTCCTCACTCACGAATACAGTCCGTCTAGGCTTCAACCGTATCCACCTGACGTTTACGCCGAATGCGCTGCTGGATCCAACGGCTTTCAACATCAACATGCCAGCTGGCGCTCCCGTGGCCTCGGGATTGCCGTTCTTCAATATTGGGAACGCATTGGGCTTTGGTGGGCCAACAGGCGAGCCGCAGGGACGCGGCGACACAACAGCCGTTCTGAACGACGGGTTGAGCTGGCTTAAGGGCCGTCACACATTCGATTTCGGCGGGGAGATCCGCCGCGCGTACAACAACAACATCGCCTTCAACGTTGGAAGCTTCACTTTCAACGCCACAGGAGGGGCTGGCGGTCCGAGCGCCATGCAAAACTTCCTTAACGACGCTGCTGCCGCATTCACTGTCCAACTCGGCTCCGGGAACGACAAAATCCTACAGCCGTCTTATGACGTCTTTGCGCAGGACAGCTTCAGGTGGAAGCCCAACTTCACTGTCAACATCGGCTTGAGATACGCCTGGAATTCTTCGCCGTCCGAGACTGCCAGTCATTTTACCCAGTTCGATCCGACAACCGGCACATTGGCTCCAGCTGGTCAGCCGTATCATACGAACAACAAAAACTTCCAGCCTCGCGTGGGCTTCGCATGGGACCCTTTCAAGAATGGAAAGACCTCGGTTCGGGCCGCCTACGCCATAATGACGCAAGATCCGACGACCAATATTGTCACTGGACTGAGTGCCAATCCGCCCTTTGCCATTCCTATTTCAGTTAGTTCCGGAGTCATCACAGTCGAGAATCCGGGCGCTACGCTTGCAGGAACCAGCCTGGGTCCGGCTGCGATCAATCCCAATTTCAATGACATGTATGCTCAGGACTGGAACCTTACCATCGACCGCCAGTTGACTCCGAGCATGGGCCTGAGCGTGGCTTACGTTGGATTGAAGGGCACGCACCTTCAGCTGAATCAAAACATCAATCAGCCCTTGGTTACCAACGGCATCTATGGTTCCACCCGGCCCTTCCCGACGCTTCCGGCCACCAGTCCCATATTGCCGTCACAGTGCACGGCTCCGCATCCGGCTTGCACTTTCGGCACCATCAACCAGGTGAACAGTAACGGAAACTCGAACTACAACGCCCTGTGGGTCACTCTCAACAAGCACTTCTCCCACGGGTTGCAGTTCCTGACCTCCTACACCTATTCCAAGTCGTTGGATTACAACTCTCTGTCCACCGGCGAGACGTATATCATTCAGAATGCGTATAACCCGCGCGGGGATTACGGCCCGTCAGAGTTCGATGTCCGGCACCGCTTCGTTGTGAGTGGATTTTACCAGTTGCCGTTCGGCGCGAACCGCCTTGTGGGTGGATGGGAGGTCGGTACCGTCGTCCAGGCACAGACCGGGAACCCACTAAATCCAACCATGTCAATCAATCCGGGTGTCAGCCTAACCGTTCGCCCGAACGTAACCGGGTCCATCAAGACCACGGGAGATCCAGCGGATTGGTTCGGGGCGCTTGGGGTAGCCGCAACCCCGACAACGCCGGCAATCCCGGGATTCTTTGCCTCGGAGTTCTCATCCCCTTGTGCTGTTGGCACCACGGGGACATGCCATCCCGGCAATCTGGGGCGGGACTCGGTGACTGGGCCGAGCTTCGTCAACACCGACTTCTCTGTCATCAAGAACACCAAGCTGACGGAGAAGGTGAACCTACAATTCCGAGGAGAGCTGTTCGACGTTTTCAATCATCCTAACTTCGGAAACCCGGGGCTCACTTTCAGCCCCGCAAGCACAACCTTTGGTGTGATCAACAGCACGCGATTCCCAACGGGCGATTTTGGCTCGGCGCGCCAAATTCAGTTCGCCTTGAAGCTTAAATTTTAAAAACTGATCAACCCAAGTTACATAGGAGGGCGGGCTTCGGCTCGCCCTCTCTTTTATGCCGCTGAACGTTGCGGAATTCTCGCCTAACCTCTCTAATTGCGGTTTTCGGATACAATAGAAGACAGGATTGAGAACTTTTCGCGAGGAACTGTTGATTCACCCGAACGTCTTTCACAACGAGAGCCTGCTGCCCATCGAGAAGGTGCGGCTTTCTCCCGGGCAGGCGGGGCTGATTTGCGGCTGGGGCATCTTCACGACGCTGCGCATCTCCCGCGGCGAGGCTTTTGCCTACGAGCGCCACTGGCGCCGACTGGAAAAAGACGCCACCCTCATTCACCTCCCCATGCCTTACACCGCGGCCAAAGTGCGTGTTCATCTCCACGAGGTCATTCGCGCCAACAAAGTAACCGAAGGTTGCGCGCGCATCTATCTTGTCTACAACACCGTCGGCTACTGGCAGAGCGACGAAAAGCACCCACAGGTCGACCTGATCATTTACACTGCCGGTCTCCCCGAACATCGCGAAACCGTGCGCCTGGGCCTCCGTGAACACGGCCGGCACGCCGCTTCTCCCCTCTCTGGCGTAAAGAGCATCTCCTGGCTGAACAATGTCTGGGCCGTTGCCGAAGCAGCGAAGGAAGGATTCGACGAAGTCGTCGTGCTCAACGAGCGCGGCGAAGTTGCCGAATGCACGTCCGCAAATATCTTTGCCGTCAAAGACAACAAGGTCCTCACGCCCCCGCTCAACTCCGGCTGCCTCGAAGGCGTGACCCGCGGCATCCTGATGGAAATTGCGCCGGAAGCCGGCGTTTCTGTCCTGGAGCAGGCGCTTCGTCCCGAAGACCTCTACTCCGCCGACGAAGTCTTTATCTCTTCCACAAACCGGAATCTCATCAGCGTCGGCGAAATCGCCGGCAACAAAATCGCCGCCCCCGGTCCGGTCTGCGAGCGCCTCAACGATCTCTTCGACGCCTACGTCGCCGACTACGTCTCGCGCCGCCTCGCCTCGGCAGCTAGGTAAAAACGATGTGGGCCTTCACTCATGGTTGAGGGACTCCGGCTCTAGATGGCTAGCGACACAAACTTGACCGCAATTCGGGCAACCGCTCCTGCAGACGCCGGTGAGAAGACCGTCTTCAAGATTCTTCTCACCATCAGCTTCTGCCACCTCCTGAACGACACCCTGCAATCACTGATTCCCGCGATCTATCCGCTCCTCAAGAATTCCTTCCATCTCGATTTCGGCCAGGTAGGCCTGATCGCCCTCACCTTGCAATTGACTGCCTCCATCCTCCAGCCGCTCGTCGGTCTCTATACCGACCGCCGCCCGCAACCCTATTCCCTCGCTGTGGGCATGGGTATCTCCCTGGCCGGATTGCTGGCTCTCGCGCTGGCCCCCAGCTACGCTACCGTCCTCGCTGCGGCTGCGCTCATGGGCATTGGTTCCGCTGTGTTTCACCCGGAATCTTCGCGAGTCGCGCGAATGGCTTCCGGAGGACAGCACGGCATGGCGCAATCGCTTTTCCAGGTCGGCGGCAACGCGGGCTCGGCGCTCGGTCCTCTCCTCGCGGCGTTCGTGCTTACCAAGGGACAATCGAGTCTCGCGTGGTTTTCGTTTCTGGCTTTTTTCGGGATTCTCCTGCTCGCGAATGTCGGCACCTGGACGAAACATCACAAATCCTATTCAGCAAAATCCTTCACCGCAGACCCCGCGAGTCTCGCCGCAATGCCCCCTGCGCACGCCGCCTTGCCTACCGGCAAGATCGTGTTCTCTCTTGCCATTCTTGTGGCTCTCATGTTTTCGAAGTTTTTCTACCTGGCCAGCCTGATCAGCTATTACACGTTTTATCTGATGGGCAAATTTCACGTGTCCCTTCAGAGTGCCCAGCTCCACCTTTTCATTTTTCTCGGTGCCGTCGCTGCCGGCACCATCATCGGCGGCCCGGTGGGCGACAAAATCGGCCGCAAATACGTCATCTGGGTTTCCATCCTCGGCGTTTTGCCGTTCACTTTGCTCCTGCCTTACTCTAGTCTTTTCTGGACTAGCGTCCTGAGCGTCATCATCGGTCTGATCCTGGCCTCCGCCTTTTCCGCCATCCTCGTCTACGCTCAGGAGCTCCTGCCCGGACGAATCGGCGCCGTTTCCGGCCTATTCTTCGGTTTTGCCTTTGGCATGGGCGGCATCGGCGCGGCGCTACTTGGCAAACTCGTGGACCTCACCAGCCTCAATTTTGTTTACTACGTCTGCTCATACCTCCCGGCAATTGGCATCCTCACCGCCTTCCTCCCCAATCTTGAGCCCGCCAAAGCTAAGAGCCCCTCTCGACAGAAAACCACTGCCTGACATTGGGTGCGAGGCGCTAGGCCATTCTCCCTCGGCTCCCGGCTACTTCGAAGGGGCAGGCGCGGCGTTTTTGTGCCTTGCGGCTGCGCCGTCCCCACGCCCAGGTAAATCGTTTATAGCAATTAGGGTATTCCCCTGATTGTCTTCTCCCGACGAACTGGCTATGGTCTGCGGTGACCTTGCGTGGGTCGCTCGTTCTCTCAATTACTCGTCGCAATCTGCAGGGCCTGAGGAGATCCGGATGGCAACCGCACTAGCAAAAATTAACTATTCCAGAAGAATGGTTTCTCGTATCGAGACAGGCGACGATGTGTGGGTCTATTGGAGCTGTTGTGGGATGGATGATGTTTCCCGAGTTTGCGACCTGAGCGTGGGGGGGCTATTCCTCTCCACGCCAACTCCGTGGCCCGTGGGCGAGAAAGCCAAGCTTGATTTTCTCGTTCGGGAAGGACAGATCAGGGTCGAAGCCGTCGTACAACATCGGATTCCCAACGGCGGAGTGGGTTTGAAATTCACGGCAATAACCGACCGGGACTGCCCCAACCTGGTAGCACTAATGAACCGGATACGCACGTTGGCGTGCACTCCGGCTCCGAGGGCGCCTCTTTTCATAGCAGCGTCCCAATAGGGTGCTTCTTATTTCTCCGCGCTCCGGTGGCCTCGACTCCAGGGAGCAGTGCCTATCGCGTTGGAAGTTGGATTACACTGGAAAACGACCAGGCTGCAATTGGGCAATGAAATTTGCGCGCAGTGGGGCTGCCCGTATCATTTAGGCTTTTCGCATATTGGCTCTGGGATATTCAGCGCAAGCATGGGCGGCAAATTCTTTATCGCGCAGCCGCTCGTACTCCTCTTTCATTTCCTCGAACGACTTGCCGTCGGGTGACCCCAAAGGATTGAACACCCATGCGCATCGGGGGCAGCCCCAGCCCTGAAAACGCGGCTCTTCAATCCATATCAGCGTGCGTGACGTGGCTACCCTTGGACGCCTCGCGAGGTATGGGTCGGTGGGAGTCTCATTCATTAGTTGTCCTTGCCGGCCGGGTTGCCTTGGATTTGTTTCGAATGGACCAGCAGAAAAAACGACAGTCGCATTCTTCGCATCGATACGGTCGAATCAGTAGGATGGCCAGGAGGGACTCAGCAGTCCCTCTCGTTCTTGATCTGTGGGTTTGGTCACTCTGACAGTCGGGGCACCAAATCGACACCGCAGCCTTCTCCGAAAAGGGAAGTGAAGACAACCCAGCCGTCAGCCTCGATCTCTGAATGGACCTCATCCGTTACTCCCCCAGCCTCCACAGTCAAGTTATGAAGCCCCCTTGTCCATCCGGTAAAGCCCTCAAAAGTCGATCGGGTAAACCCTCTAAAGCCGCCGAAAACTCACCTGGCGGAGAGCGCGGCAACTTTCCTTTTCCGGTCGTCCTTCTACACCGGTCGGTGCAGCGGCAAACAGCAGCTACCCGGAGGCTGTCCTTGAAACGGGTATAGGTGAATATCCGACATGCCCTTCTAATGCCTTAGGCATCAAACATATAGGTGCATCTATGAAACATACTTTGGTAGTGGGAATCCTGGCCTTTTTGGCGTTACTGAGTGTCGGCTGCAACGGCACTGCCTATGGCATACTGCAGCCGAATCCTGGGGATCTTTGCAAATGCCTGCCGATCGAGCCGGACATTCTTGATTTCCGCCATTTGGCGAAGCACGTCCCGATTCCTAGCATTGCGGCACAAGAGATTGGGGTTGATACCATTCTCAGTTGGACGCAAGACGCGATCGTCGCACCCGATGCGCCGCGAACTGGGCGGGAGCTTCAAGTATTCCATGTGGCGAATGCATTTCTACAGGAAGCGAGTGTGAATGCCGCCGATTGCGATGTGCACTTCGAGATTTCCATGACTGCGGACAAAAGCGCTCCCAGGGTGATCGTGGAAACCCCTGTGGATAGTGAATTCTGCAGCGCTCGCCAGAATGCTCAATCCCAGCTGGCGAAGCATAAATTCGTGCTGGATTCTCAGCATGGCGGTGAACTGCCACTCGCCTTGCCAGTGGATGTCCTGGGAATGGCCTTTGAAGACTTTGACCACAACCGCGGCTCCGTACAGGTCCAAACAATCTGGGAGCTCCACCCCGCAATCGTGACAATACCCTGAAGATGATTCACATCTGTGGTGCTTGCCCTGAATCTCGAAGGGAGGCGGAACGCACCTTATTTGAGTCAGTTGGCCCGCGCCGCGAGCTGGCGATCCAGGTTCATGGAGAGGCTTTGGTCAAGAACAACCGCTGCATAGCGCGAACAGATCTGCATTTCGCCCTTCGCCCATGAAGAGATGGAGGGAACCTTCACTCTGAAAAGTTGCTCGAATGTCGTCATGGCACGATAATAGACCGACACTTCTTTAAGCCATGGGCTTGTCTTTTTCAAATCAGGAGACAACTCGGTGCAGAGCTGCAGGAGCGTGCTGAAATCGCCGGCGCCAATGGTCGCGCCGTCAATTCCCGCTG
>DATNLB010000564.1:0-4466 GCA_035603095.1 Candidatus Acidiferrales bacterium | reverse complement strand
ACCGGCAGGCAATGGGGTCTTGCGCCACGATTGGGTTTGGCTTGGAGCCCCACTAAGTTTCACAACAAAATAGTGGTCCGGGCGGGTTGGGGCATGTACTACGATCGCGGCGAACTCTTTGCCTACCTCTCCCCGGGCGTCGCCGCCGGCGTCATTCCGGGGGGGCCTTTCGGGGTCAATCAGTCTCCGCCGTTCGTAAATTCCCAAGTTTGCGCGGCGCTACTCCCGAGCTTTTACGAGGGATTCATCCCGACGTGCGATCCCGGTCAGTCGAACGGTGGCTCCTTTAACAATCCTTGGGGTACAACACTCCAGTCCCCGCCCACCGGCAATCCCGCTACCATTGCCTTGCCCAACGCGGGGGCTATTGCTGGTGGCTCACAGCTTTTTGCTTTTGCGGATTACAATCGGAAAAATAAGCTCCCTTACACCTTCAATCAGATCCTTGATATCCAGTGGCAGCCGCGAAACGATCTGCTGATCGAAGTCGGCTACGTTGGCAATCTTGGCCGTCACGAAGTGATTCCCATTCCGTTCAACCAGGCGGGGATCGCCACACCCACACATCCCATTCACGGACAGAATTACACCTACGGATACAACATCCTCGCGCCTCAGGGCTGCAATCCTTCGGGCAACGCCGCTGCCGTCGCTGCCTGCACCAACTACGGTCCAACCTGCAATTTGAGTGGCGCTCCGGGCTCTACGAGCGGTTGCGGATTCATGGGCCTTCCCGATAACACTTCCATGATCGCCACGTACGAGGGCGGCAATGTCGACCTTCGCGTTCCGTACATTGGTTACTCGTCGGAATCCGAGTCCTACACGGCGGCGGGCATCTCCGCTTACAACGCGCTGCAGGCCCACGTTGAAAAGCGCCTGAGCCACGGGCTACAAGTCGGCTTCTCCTACACCTTCTCGCACTCCACCGACGAACAGAGCGGTATGGGCCTCTTCTATAACGGAAGCAATCCCCTCAATCTTCGGAGTGGCTATGGTTTGTCGGACTTTGACCGCAAACATGTCGTCAACTTCACCTATCTCTACCAGCTTCCCAAATTTTTTGAACTGACTTCGCTTAAGGGCCGATTCGCGGATGGCTGGGCGATCGAGGGTCTCGCTATCATCCAGAGCGGCCAGCCCTACAGCGTCATCGACTACTCCGGGGCGGTTGGCAGTATCTTCTACGGTACTTCGGACGGCATCACCAATCCGGTCGTCCCGCTCGGTTCCTGCTCACCTTCGAAGGCTCTGACTGGAGCTAGTGGGGCGACGCCAGGTGCGCCTGCGCTGAATGCCGCTTGTTTCACCCTGCCACTCCTGAGTCCGGGCGATCTGGGTGGTGCGATTCCTGCGGGCGACACTTACGAAACCAATTTCACCACCGGTCAGCGCAACATCTTCCGCCAGGCCTGGCAAAAACGGACCGACCTCTCGCTGGTGAAGCTCACGCAACTGACCGAGAAGACTTCCCTCAAGTTCAGCTTCGAGGTCTTCAACCTCACAAATACGCCGAGCTTCGACATCCCCGTCGACAACGTCTCGCAAAACCTGTTTTTCAACGATTTCCCGGTCTACGGTTCGAATCTGTATTCCTCGCCAACAGCGAGCGGCCTGGGGATCGTGAATAAGACGATTGGAAGCCCCCGGCAGATTCAAATGTCGCTCCGTTTCACCTTCTGACGCGCGCTGCGGCTCAGCGCGCAGACGCGTGGAAGAACACCAAGGGTGTCGAACTCTTGTCGTCTATTTGCCGACTTGCAGGGAGATAGCCGCCCCTAGATCCTTGGTGGTCGAGGTACCACCAATATCCGGAGTACGAACTTTCGATTGCGCCAGAATCTCTGCGATGGCGTTCTCGACGGCATCCGCGGCGTCCGCAACGCCCAATTGCCTGAGCATCATCGCGCCCGACCAAATCTGCCCTATGGGATTGGCTATTCCTTTTCCGGCGATGTCGGGCGCGGAGCCGTGGACGGGCTCGAACATGGATGGAAATTCCTTTTCCGGATTGAGATTCGCGGAGGGAGCAATGCCGATCGATCCGACCACAGCCGGGCCCAAGTCGGAGAGAATGTCACCGAAAAGATTGGAGCCAACAACGACATCAAACCAGTCCGGATGACGCACGAAGTGAGCGGTCAGGATATCGATGTGATATTGGTCCGTGCGGACATCCGGAAATTCAGCCGCCATTCCGTAAAAGCATTCGTCCCAGAACGGCATGGTGTGAATGATCCCATTTGATTTTGTTGCGGAAGTCAGATGCTTGTTTCTCTTGCGCGCCAATTCGAAAGCAAATCGCATCACGCGATTTACGCCCCGCCGCGTGAAAACTGTTTGTTGAACGGCCATTTCCTCCTCAGTGCCCTCGTAGAGACGCCCGCCAATGTTTGAATATTCGCCTTCGTTGTTCTCCCGGACGATGCAGAAATCAATCTGACCGGGCTTCCAATTCTTGAGCGGAGTCTCAATCCCGGCAAAAAGATGCACGGGCCGCAAATTTACGTATTGCCGGAAAGTGCGGCGAATGGGTATCAAGAGTCCCCAAAGCGAGACGTGATCCGGCACACTGGGATGGCCAACGGCACCGAGGAAGATAGCGTCGAAAGGCCGCAACTGCTGCAGGCCATCGGCGGGCATCATCTTTCCGGTTTTAACGTAAGTTTCACAACTCCAATCGAAGGAGTGCCAGTTCAATTGAAAACCAAAGCGCTGCCCCGCCGCTTCCAGCACGCGAATGCCTTCCGGCACTACTTCCTTTCCGATGCCGTCTCCGGCGATAACTGCGATGTTGAAAGTTTTCATGTGCGCCAGACTCTATCCTTTTCGTTTTTCGGCTGCCAGCAAGGGTGAAAGCGCGCTCACATCCGGAGCGGAATCCAGGGCACGGACAAAAGCGATTATTTTTTCGGCCTTGACGCCGGGCCAGTCAGCGAATTCGGCGCAACCTCTGAATTTTGCCGCCGCTTCTTCAAAAGTCATGGGATTCGCAGGGCTGCCCTTGCCAAAATCAGCTCGGCCGGTGATGACTCGGCCGTCCTTCAAATGAATTTTCAGGAGGGAGGTCATTTTGTCGAAGCCGGCGCTCTCGGCCTCCGGATCTACGTAAAAGTTTACCCTGCGGATCATCTCCTGAACGTCGGGGCGCTGAACTGCTTTGTCCGAGAACTCGCCCAACCCCGCCTTTCGTTCCAGGAGCAGAATTGCCATGCAGAATTCCATGCTGAATTTGGCTTCCAGGCCGGTCTTTGGCTGGTGGTGGAGAAGAGTTGTCGTCATGTTGTGATTGGCGCCGACATCGATTCTTTCAACCTGAGCTGCTCGAATATTGTTGGCTTCAATCAGACGCGCCAGCTCGGTCATCGCAGGATGTGCGAGGGAGCCCGATGGATAAGGTTTTAAGGAGATTCCGGGGGAGACGAAAGTCCAAGGTTTTCCAAGACGGCCCACAATCGCCGCCGGATCATACGATCCTCCGAAGGCATGGAAGAATCCACGATCCGCTTCGAGAATTTGCTCCGCTGCAGACCAACCGAGTGCGACAAGTTCGGCCGATTCCAGCCCGCATTCTGCTGCGCGCCCGGCCTGGAAGGGCTTGGTCATGGTGCCAAAGTTTTCTCTCAGGCCCCCGGACTGACTGGCAGCCAGGCCGAACGCGTTTAGGGTTTTTGAAAGATCGAAGCGAAGCAGCTTTGCGGAGGCCGCCGCGGAGCCGAACGGCCCGCATGTTCCCGTGGAATGAAATCCATCTTGATAATGACGGGGCGAAATCGCTTCCGCAATCTTGCATTCCACTTCGACTCCCAAATGGTAGGCAAGCATCAATTCTTTGCCAGACACGCCTCCGCGTTCCGCAAGCGCCAAGGCAGCGGGAAGCACGGGCACGGTAGGATGCACTAGCAAGCCATACACACGGTCCTTGGCAACGGCGAGCTGCGTGTCATCGAAATCATCCGCATGAATCGAGACGGCGTTCACGAAGGCAGCGAAGCGCGGGGAAGTTTTCCGCGCTGATCCGATGATGGTGGCTTTTCCGTCGCATAGGCCGAGATCTTCAAGGTACTGGCGGCAAATGGTTCCGGTCCGCGCCATGGAACCGGCCAACGCCAGTCCCAAACCGTCAAGGATGGACTTCTTGCCCAATTCGATTACTTCCGGCGGAATATCCTCGTATTTTGTCGTCGCGACAAATCTGCCGACGTAATCCGTGAGGCCAGGGGACTTGGGGAAATCATTGCCGGCCACGATTTCCGCACCCTTTGCGGAATTGACGAGCACCGTCGAAGCAATCACGCCAAGAGATGCTTTGCCAAAGTCACGCCTGAGCATTTTTCACCTTAGACGATTGCACATTTACTTCTGGCTGCATCCATTGCCACCGGGGGAGTTTAGGTCATTCCGAACCACCTGGCCGCCCTTCATGACGAACTTCACGCGCTCGAGCTCCGTAATATCCGCCAGGG
>DATNLB010000132.1:0-7646 GCA_035603095.1 Candidatus Acidiferrales bacterium | reverse complement strand
AGGAAAAGACGCAAAAACGATACGCGCCTGATTCATGACTCGCGCGCCTTCCGTGGGTCCGGTGCTCGGCGCCAGCGTACCGCGAGCCCAAATGGCGCCTTCATCAAGGTGCGGCAAGAACTCCGAACCGATCACGCCACTGAATATCAGAAAAAGCGCCACACACAAGGCAAAGCCGGCCGCGCCCACTGTCACCAGTCGATGCTCAATCGCCCATCGCACTGAGTTTCGATAAGAGCGTTTCAAATAGTCCATCACGGGGTTGTGCCATTCACGGACGCCATCTTTGAAGAACACGCTGGAAAGGACCGGAGCGATGAGCATGGAAAATAGGAGCGCGCCGAGGAGCGCAAAGGCCACCGTCCAGGCCATGGGCTTGAACAAGCGACCTTCAACGCGCTGGAGTGTGAAGATCGGCATGTATGCGGTAATAATGATGGCGATGGCGTAAAAGACCGGCCGCTGCACCTCGTAGGCGGCATCGCGAATACGCTCAATGGTTGTTTTCGTTGTCCTCTCGCTGTGGGTCAGATGCCGCACAATGTTTTCGACCATCACCACCGCCCCGTCCACGACCATGCCGAAGTCCAGGGCGCCAAGGGACAGAAGATTTGCCGGAATATTTTTGAGACTCAGACAAATCGAGGCAAACAGCAAAGAGAACGGAATCGTCAGCGCGACGATCAGCGAGCCGCGCAAGTTGCCGAGAAAGAGAAACAGAATAATGGAAACAAGAAGAATCCCTTCGGTAAGATTGCGCAGGACCGTATGCGTGGTGTAATGAACCAGGTCGCTGCGATCCAGGAACGGCACGATTTTCACGCCAGGCGGGAGGATATGCTCGTTCAGCTCTTTGACCTTCGCGTGTATTCCTGCCAGGGTATCGTCGGAATTCGCCCCTTTGCGGAGGAGTACGATTCCTTCCACGACATCGTTGTTATCGACGATGGTGCCATCCAAGCGATGAATTGCTTTTCCGATCTGTCCGAGTCGGATCTTGGGACCCTGCGCCACCGTCGCAATGTCCCTCACTCGGAGCGCCGCGCCGTTCTTCGTCATGATGACGGTCTGCTCGATATCCAGCACGTTGGTGAATAGACCGACGGCGCGGACATTGATCTGCTGCAGGCCCGCTTCCAGGAAACTCCCGCCTGCATTGGTGTTATTGTTAGCAATTTGCTGCTCGACTTGGGTGATGCTTAATCCGTAAGCCACCAGCTTGGTGGGATCCAGACGGACCTGGTACTCGCGAGTGGTGCCGCCGAAGCTCACTACGTCGACGACGTTCGGCACCGACTTGAATTGTTTTTCGAGCGTCCAGTCCTCGATGGATTTCAGCTCCATCAAGTCATACTTGGGATTTGTGCTCTTCAGCGTATACCAGAAAATCTGGCCTACCGGGCTCCAGTCGGTGCCCATTTGCGGCGTGATACCGGTGGGCAAGGTGACCGCCGAGAGTCTTTCCAGAGCTTTTTGCCGGTTCCAGTCGTTGCTCGACCCGTCATCGAAAATCAGCATCACGCTCGAAAGTCCAAACAGAGAGACAGAGCGAAGATGCTCCAGGTGCGGCATTCCATTCATCTGAATTTCAATCGGTACAGTGACTTGCTGCTCTATCTCTTCCGCCGCGCGGCCCGGCCATTGGGTGATGATTTGCACGTAGTTATTGGCTACGTCGGGATAGGCTTCCACCGGGAGGTTGTGAAACGAGATGGCGCCCCAAAGAAGCAAGAGAATCGCCAGCGCCAGGATGAGGAAGCGGTTGTCGAGCGCGTAGCTGACAAAGGCTCGAATCATCGGATCGTCCTCAAAGATGCCTGACGGACTCGCACCTATTGCTCCACGGTGTTCTGCAAAACCAGCGCATTGCTTACAACCTGCTGGCCCGGTTGTATGCCTGACACGATTTCTTGCATGTTGTTCGGCAGCGAGCTTCCCGCAACCACCTCCACACGGCGAAACTTCTTGTCTCCACCAGGAACGTAGATCCAGTCGCGATCATGCAAATGGAGGATCGCGGAAGCTGGAACGCTCGCGCGCGTCTCCTTCTTTTGGCCGTGAAACGTTGCGGTGACGAACATGCCCACTCGCATGAGTCCGGGATTGCGCACTTCGAGGCGCACCTTCGCCGTGCGAAGGCTTGGATCGAGGACAGGGCTCACATTGCTGATTCGGCCGGTGAATATCTTGCCGGGATAGGCGTTCAGACGAATCTCAGCCGTTTCGCCCACGTGCACGCCGGAGAGATCATTTTCATACACGTCGCAAAGAATCCAGACGTTAGACAGATCCGAGATCGTGAACGGATTCGGAGAACTCAAGCCGGCCACACCCGCGGCGTTTGTAACCTGCTGGTCGGTGATCACTCCTGAAACCGGAGCACGAATATCAACAATGGCGGCTGGATGGTCGATATCGCCGCCGAGAACGCGAAGACGCTCCCTCGTGTTCTCGACATCGACTTTAGCTTTGTCTTCCATATCTTGAGAAACCTGCAGATCGTTCAATGAGACTGCCCCCTTGTCGTACAAGAGCTTCGATCGCTCCCATTGCGTGCGCGCAAGCTGTTCGTCGGCGACGGCTTTTCGATAATCGGAAAAAGCACCCGACATATCAGCGCTCTGCACTCGCAGGAGGAGCTGGCCCTTCTTGACCGTATCGCCGAGACGCGCGTGAATCTCCACCACGCGGCCGGTTGCGATCGAAATGACCGGAACGGTTCTGGAAATATCCGGGCTTACCGCGCCTGTCGCAGACAACTGCGACGCTGACGCATGCGCGGCCGCGGTAGCCAGCGGGAATTGCTCGGGATGGTCCACCCGCACGACATCGGCATCTTCTTCGTGCTCGACTCTCGCCACTGGCGGAGCTTCTGCTTTTGGATCGCCTTTGCCTTCACCACAGCCCGCGAGTAACAAGCCTAAGGTGCAACACAGGGTCATCGTCCCAAAGCCCATGCGGCTCATTGGATGACCTCACGTCCTGCTGCCAGATTCAGTTGGTTTGCCGCGTTCATGTAGGAAGCAACTAGATTCAGGTAGTTGACTTGCACGCTCCGGTATTCGGCTTGTGCACTCAGAAAATCGAGGAGCGAAGCCGCGCCGTGTTCGTAGGAAAATGCAATCGTGTCCCGCACTCTCACGGCCTGCTGCAAATACCGGTTCTTGTAGGGCTGCAGGAGCGTCACCGCGCTCGTCACCGTGGCATAGGCGGAATCCACATCGCTGAAGACTTGGGCCCGGGTGGCCTCCATCACCTTTGCGTTGCGATCGATGTCAAGCTGGGTGCGTAGCTTCTCACCCTGGTTGCGGTCGAAAATGCGGAGGGGGATGCTGATACTGGCACCCAGCGTTTGGTGGTCATACGGGTTGTTGAACGAGGGGTTATACGTATACCACGCGCCAAGGGTCGGATCAGTTGATCCGTTGGCGACCGCTAGTCGATGGTCGGTCTTGGCCTTTTCGATGGATTGCAGTGCCGCCTTCAAGTCCGGGCGGTTATCGAGAGCCGTTTGCCGCACTTCGTCCAACGGCGCGATTTGGTTTGAAAAATCGAAGGGGCCCGTCACGTCGAATTGCTCCGCCGGAGTCCGGTCGTTCAGGAGCATGAGAAGCTGGATTTTCGCAGTTTCCAAACTTTCTTCCGCGGTTTGCAGGTCGGATTCATACTGCACTCGTTGCAGCTCCAGCCGGTCCAAATCCACCTGGGCAATCGCGCCGGCTCTATAGCGCTCGCGATTCACGTCCAAGACATGGTCGTAATACACCAGGTTTTCTTTCGCCAGTTCAAGGATGGCCTTTTCCTGAAGGGTCTGCACGAAGGCGCTTCGCAGCGTGAATACCAGAGTTCTGTCAAGATCCTCCTGGCCAGAAACGGCGATTCCAGTGGCTTTCTGCTGGCTTTCCAGGCGTAGCTCCCTTTTGCGCCGGCGCTCGTGCAGATAGCTAAAGTTGGTTGAAAACTGAGTGCCTGTGAACGGGTGCCAGATTCCTTTATAAGGTGCGATTTGAGTCCCATCCGTCGCCAGGGTGAAATTCGGATTCGGACGAAGGAATGCGGTGATCTCTTGCGCCTTCGACTCATCAACGCCAATTTGTCCCGCACGCAACGTCGGGTTTAACGCCTCAAATTTCTCGCGAATCTCATGCCAACTCAGGGCTTTTTGCGCGAAACCGCTTTCCGCCAAAACTGCCGTCGCAAACAACCCAACGCACAGATGACTCAAGAAACGTTTCATGAAACCTCCCCGGACCTTCTTGGCAGTGACTGAAACACTGCGCATGCGCACGCCACCGGTGATGGCGCGCTGCTACGCGCAGGTGAGAGCCTGATTGACGACGTGTGTCCGGCGCTTCGTAAAGCCGCGCTGATGCACGCAAACACGCAAGACTTCGTCGTCCCCAGCAGCGGGTTTAGATGTGAAGAATGAAGGAGGGTGGAGCTCGACCGAGGAAAGAAACCACTGCGGACGAAAGCGAATTACGTGAAGCCCGCAGAACAAACCGCCCCGTCACCTTTCGAGGTGACGAAAACCTACTGACCGCTTGGCAATTCCCCGTGGGATAGCGCGAGAGAAGGAGTGCGACAGCGTCCGTAATTTCATCCGTTATGCAGATCCAAGACTCTTCAGAAGTGCGGAAGGCCCCCGGAAAGGCGGACGGACTGGAAGCTTTAAAGTTTCCCTGACCATCGTTCAGAAGGACAGCGACGGGGCGGTTCGTCCACGCTGTCGTAACGACGACATCGAGAAAGCTGTCGCCATTTACATCGCGTGATGTGATCCGGAGTCCACCAGTCGGCGCCGTGATACCCAGGGTCTGTCGGGATCCGCCGCTCAGTTGGAAGGCGATCCAATAGTGTGTTTCCCAGGAGCTGCCCTGTCCGACCTGAACGGTGGCGAGGTCCGGCCGATTGTCACCATCGAAATCGGCGATGGCAAATTGTGATGTGGCTTGTGTAGAAGAAACCGGCCAACTCTGCGGGCCGGTAGACGCTGCATTTCCGCAGGCTGCGAAGCCCAGGATGACGCACAAGAATGCAAATGCCAAACTCGCCGCTCTAGGCCAAGAACGATTCAACTGATGCAACGTTTTCATGAGCCCGCACATAGCAATCTCAAGGCGATGGGTCAGCCTTCCATCCTTCATGATCTGAACGTTTTCGCGGCCAACATCGCGAGGATACCATCTACGTCAAGGAGCGTACAACCTTCCTGGCACCTCTGCGCCTTAATTCACATCAATCGGAGAACGAGCGCCCGCTTGAAAAGGCCGCTTCTGCGCCGATTTTCCTGTATTTTGGAGACCGCATGGCGAGGAGAGAATTCCATGGAAAAGGAAAATGTCTGCGCCAAGATTCAGGAAGTCGGCATAGTTCCTGCGGTTCGCACATCTTCGGCTGAAGAAGCCCGCTTCGCCTCCGAAGTAGTTGCCAAGAGTGGCATTCCCATCGTGGAAATCACCATGACGGTGCCGGGCGCGATAGATGTAATTTCCTATCTTGTGAAAAACCTGCCCAATGTAATCGTCGGCGGGGGAACCCTCTTGGACCTGGATACAGCGCGCCGCTGCATGGATGTTGGCGCTCGATTCCTGACCAGTCCCGGTCTCGATCTAGAGATCGTGGAGTTCGCCGCAAAGGAAAAGCTATGCGTGATGGCCGGTGCGCTGACACCCACTGAGGTCATCTCAGCATGGAAGGCCGGTTCTGATTTTGTGAAAGTGTTTCCTTGTGGCCAGGTTGGCGGCGATAGTTACATTCGGGCGTTGAGAGGACCATTGCCGCAGGTTCCCCTGATCGCGGCCGGCGGCGTCAATCAACAGACCGCGGGTAATTTCATCCTTGCAGGTGCAGTTGCACTCGGCATAGGCCGTGAGCTAATCCCAAAGGAAGCTCTGCAACACAGACAGGAAGGGCGAATTCGCGAATTGGCACGCAGGTTCCTGAACTTCGTGAAAGCGGCTCGCAGCCAGAAAGTTCAGTCCTGACAGTCCTAGGCGAATGTCACAGTAATAGCCTTAAGAAAGTTCATCCACCTAGTTAGAGCTCGCCAAGCAAATATCGTAAGTATTTGGCGCCGGACCGAATGGTCTTTCATGCATGAAATGTGGAACCTCTGACCGCGACGCACTGCACCGCCGATACAGGTGCTCGCGTTATCAGACGCTCAGCACAGGACAAGGAGCGTCACGCGCTATTGCATACGTGAGATCCCGCAAGCGGCCCAGGACGCCGGATTGCGGACTTCTTCCGATCACTAGCACATCCGCCCGCAATCTGCGGGCCGCCTCCGTCAGCATGTCTCGAATCGGGCCGATGGCGATGCTGACCGGTGCGTGCGAACTTGCGGCACTTTGCAACGCCTCGATGCTGCGGCCCGCTGCTTCTTTTTTCGCCGACTTCAGGCGCTCCTCCAATTCTAATCCGATCCGGAGGTCAGGCGGGCTCGCGGGAATCACATGAACGAGCGTGAGATTCGCATGGACGGACTGCGCAGCCTGGCTGGCATACCGAAGAACCCTTTGTGAATCTGGGTCCAAGCCAATGGCGCAGAGCCATTCCCGATGTTCGACCTGTCTTGGTGAAATGGTCTCCGCGTGCTGCGTTGTCAATACCGGACAATCAGCATCGTTCAATACTTTGGCTGTCGTGGAGCCAAGCAGCATCCTGCGGAAGAGGCCAGCGTGCGTAGGCATGATGATGAGATCGAAGCCCTTCGCCCGGGCGAGCTGAGTGATCTGTGTCGCTGCAATGCCCGACAACAGGATTCTCGGGCACTCACCGACTGGAAACTCAGTCTGGAGGAACGAATTGAGTTTCTCTCGGGCAAGGTTCTCCTGCTCTTCGGCAACCTCGCTGAGTGGTCGCACATAGAGTTGGAATGCGTCATGGCTGTAGAGGTCGAAGACGTGGACCAGTGTCACTTTGGCGCTAAAGATAGCCGCAGACCTCTTCACGTAGGCGGCCATGGCAACGCAGGATGGCGAGAAGTCTACAGGGAACAGAATGTTCTGGAACTTCGTCATGGGTTCGGTTCGCACGGTGGATTCAATAACATAATTGGCCCTATTTTGAAAACGCAATGGCTCTTAGAACTCAGTCTGAAGAGTTCGAATCATCAGGCGCGTACAGGCGTGACGCCGAGCTCGTTCCGGACAAGGGGTGCCACGGCGGAGCCGAGGATTTCTATGGCGTTCAACATTTTTCGGTGCGGAAGCGTCGAGACACCCATTTGGAACGTGATGCGGGAGATGCCGCCGAGAACTTCATTCACATAAAGGATCTTTTTCGCGACTGTTTTAGCGTCGCCGATCAGCAGCGCGCCGGTAGGTCCGCGCAGGGCGTCGAATTGAGCGCGTGTGGCGGCTGGCCAGCCACGTTCCTTGCCGATTTCGGTAAATGTGTGCGCATACCCTGGATAGAATATTTCCGCGGCTTCGTCAGTGGTATCTGCAAGAAAACCAATGGAATGAAGACCTACAGTAAGTCGCTCGGGCGAATGACCAGCGCGGCGCCCAGCCTCACGGTAGAGGTCTATGAGTGGGCGGAAGCGTTTAGGCTCACCGCCGATTATGGCCACCATAAGTGGAAGTCCGAGCATGCCTGCGCGAACGAAGGATTCGGGGGTGCCGCCGACACCGACCCAT
>DATNLB010000417.1:0-8125 GCA_035603095.1 Candidatus Acidiferrales bacterium | reverse complement strand
TGGACTATGTGGTGAAGCTGACCAAAGACGCCACGAAATGCGGCCCGGATGATCACATCAAGCTGCGCGCCGCTGGCTTCGATGATCGGGGCATTCTGCAGATCACACTGATCGCGTCCTGGTTTAACTACATCAATCGCGCCGCCGATGCACTCGGCGTGGGCCGCGACTGAAACATGGGGGAATGGTGAAGCGTTCGCTCGCAACAATTCTTATTTTTGCGCTGGCCATACTTCTCGTCGGAGAAACAGGAATCGGAGCAACGCCGGAAGCCTCAACGGTTCAGTTCCGGGATGTCACGCAGCAGGCCGCGCTCCACTTCGTCCACAACAATGGCTCCTTCGGGAAGAAATTTCTTCCCGAAACCATGGGACCAGGTGTGGCCTTCATTGATTACGACAATGACGGCTGGCCGGACATTTTCCTCGTGAACGGCATGGACTGGCCTGGCCACGTTCAGAGACACTCGACACCCAAGCTCTATCACAACAATCATGATGGCACGTTCACGGACGTGACTTACAAAGCGGGCCTGGACGTGGAAATATTTGGAATGGGCGTGGCCGTCGGCGACTACGACAACGACGGCTACGACGATCTCTTTGTTACCACCTACGGCCAGAGCCACCTTTTTCACAACAATGGCAACGGCACGTTCACGGACGTCACGCAAAAAGCGGGCCTGCTGGGGCCGAAGGAATTCAGCACCAGCGCCGCGTGGGTCGACTATGACAAGGACGGGCATCTCGATCTCGTCGTCGGCAATTATGTCCAGTGGACGCCGGAGACCGACCTCTATTGCACGCTCGACGGCAAAAGCAAATCCTACTGCACGCCGGAATCCTACAAAGGGACTTCCGTTCGCCTCTGGCACAATCGCGGCAACGGCACGTTTGAAGACATGACGCAAAAAGCCGGACTCGGCGACCCAACATCGAAAACTCTCGGCATCGCCGTTCTCGATTACGACAATGACGGCTGGCCCGATCTCTTGTTTTCGAATGATACCCAGCCGAACAAGCTTTATCGCAATAACGGCAACGGCACGTTTGCCGAAAAAGCGGTCGTCGCGGGGATCGCTTTCAGCGAAGACGGCGTTGCCCGCGCAGGCATGGGCGTGGATGCGGCCGATTACGACCACTCGGGCTTCCCCAGTCTCTTGATCACAAATTTTGCGAACCAGATGCTTTCGCTCTATCACAATGAAGGAAAGGGACTCTTCGTCGATGAAGCTCCGCGCTCGGAGATCGGCCGTGCTTCCCTGCTCACTCTCGGTTTCGGCTGCTTTTTCTTCGACTATGACCTCGACGGCTGGCCGGACGTTCTGGTCGCGAACGGCCACATCGATGCCGATATCCAGCGCGTGCAGGCGAACGTGAAATACGCCATGCCGCCGCATCTGTTTCGCAATATTGGCAAAGGGAAATTCGAAGAGGTCACGAAATCACTCGGGCAAGCCTTCGCCACTCCCCGAGTGGGGCGCGGCGCCGCCTATGCGGATTTCAATAACGACGGCCGGCTGGGCCTTCTTCTCTCCACCAACGGCGGCCCAGTGTATTTGTTTCGGAATGAAGCACAGGGCTCTGCGCCATCGAACAAGAGTCTACGCATCAAGTTAATCGGCACGAAATCCAACCGCGATGGCATTGGGACAACTGTGAGGCTAACGTCTGGGGGAGAAACGCAGACGCAAATGCTCCGCAGCGGCTCCAGCTATCTTTCCGCCAGCGAACTCGTTCTGACCTTTGGCCTCGCGCACAACGACAAAGCGGACACCATCGAGATTCGCTGGCCCAGTGGTCAAATCGATCGGCTTTCGAACGCCAACGCAGGTCAAACCGTGACGGTGACTGAAGGAAAAGGCATCACCGCCTCCCGCGCCTACGGCAAGAAAAACTGAGTGTTCTGGCGAAACGTCGCACGAGAAAAACGAAACGCCCCCGAATCGGTCGGGGGCGTTTCGCGTTGCTCTAGCAGATTAGTTCTAGAACTGGTTCCAGAGGAACTGGTTGTAAACCTCGTGGTGAAACTGGACTTCAGGCACTTTGACGACCGTGCCGAGAGCCCGCGGGCAGCGGTCGGCAGCGGCGCGCTTTAAGTCGGCATAGCGAGCCTTGACGTCGGCGCCGAAGAGCTTGGTGGTCCAATCGGCTTTCTCAAAGTTATCAAGCGCCGTATAAATATTGTCCGGGAGGTAGCGCTCGGCAGAGCGCAGATTCTTGATTTTCGCGGTCTCGCCGTCGAGGCCGGTCTTGAAAATGGAATACATGACCATGTAGGGGTTGGAGTCGGGAGCAACGGCGCGCACCTCCGTGCGCATGCTCTTCTCGTTGCCGATGGGGATGCGCACCATGGCGCCGCGGTTCACGGGCGAAGCATTCAGCTGATTGGGCGCTTCGAAGTGCGGGTCGAGCCGGCGGTACGCGTTGACGCTGGAATTGATCAGCAAGCAGATATCGTTGCCATGGCTAAGAATGCGATCCACGAAATCCCAACCGAACTTGCTGAGCTTCTCCTCGCCTTTGGGATCCCAGAAGAGATTTTTGCCCTCCTTGCTGATCGAAACGTTGGTGTGCATGCCGTTGCCGTTGACGCCGACCACGGGCTTCGGGAGGAAGCAAGCTGTGAACTCCATGTTGGTGGCCACCTGGCGGCAAATCAGCTTGTAAAGCTGAATCTGGTCGGCGGCGGAGACCACTTCGCCGTAGCTGTAGTTGATTTCGAATTGCGAGGGCGCGACTTCCGGGTGATCTTTCTCGTTCTGGAAAGCCATGGCTCGCTGGACTTCAGCGGTGGTATCGATAAACGTGCGCAGCGGATCGCCGGGGAGAGAGTGGTAGTAGCCGCCGGTATTGACGTATTCGAATTTGCCGGTTTCGTTGTAACTTCGCTCCGCATTTTGGCCTTTGAAAAGGAATCCTTCGATTTCGTTGGCGGCGTTGAGCGTGTAGCCTTTTTTCTCGTAAAGATTGTCGGCATAGCCCTTCAGGACTCCCCGAATGTCGGCGGAGTAAGGCGAACCGTCTTTGTCGATCACGTGGCCGAAGACCAGCACCTTGCCGGATCCAAACACATCCGCGGGCGCCCAATAAAATGAACCCCAATCCATCGCCAGCCGCAGGTCGCTCTCGCGTTGCGCGGTGAACCCGCGGATCGAGGAGCCGTCGAACGTCAAATTGTCCCAGCTCTTGATCAGAAATTTCTTGTCGTAGTCGAGCATGTGCAGGCGGCCTTCCAGGTCGCTGAACAGCACCGTCACGGCCTTGATCCGCTTTTCATCCGTCAAATATTTAATGCGTTCTTCCTGAATTTTGTGCGCGGCAACTCGTTTCTGACGCTGCTCCTTGGCTTTCAGATTCAACTGCTCCAGCTCGTCATACGATAGGGCAAGAAAGTTACGCAGTTCGTTCGACATGAATCTCCTCAAAGTGGGATAAGACTCAAGCTCAGGAGTAAACTCTTGGGCGGCAATGGACGCGCCAACCCGGCCATAGGGTATCGCGTGGCACTTCCGACCGTCAATCGAAAGACCTAATGCAAAGAAGCAAAGAAATTGCATTTGACGCGGTCCGGTTCGGTTCGAAGGCGCGCCAATGCAACGATGCGCGCTGAAGATCACAGGACAAGACGGAAGCAATCTTCGGGCGATACAACATCAAGACCACTGATGATGTGAGAGAGGCTCCAATTAAGGTTGGTCAGTACAAGACCG
The DNA here is from genome assembly GCA_035603095.1 of Candidatus Acidiferrales bacterium. Taxonomy (GTDB): domain Bacteria; phylum Acidobacteriota; class Terriglobia; order Acidiferrales; family UBA7541; genus Acidiferrum. Next base: position 4,413 of record DATNLB010000417.1, on the reverse strand, counting down.
CCACGGTAAGCGCGATTGCTGAAAAATCCGCTTCACGATAGACTGTCCATTGTGGCCCGGTAGTGTAATCGGTTTAACACGCCGCCCTCTCAAGGCGGAGACTACGGGTTCGATTCCCGTCCGGGCTACCAACTATTGCCTCTCAACCGCGAGGCTCAGCCAGCGGGCACGGAACGGAAAACTCGAAACCCGCACGACTTCGATTGCAATACGGAAAACGCGCCAGGATTTGGCCGCTTTCGCCGGCGTCCTGGGCGATGGCGCGTTTCCGCTTCGGCATCAGTCCCGCATCGCGATTCACGGCCTCAAGGATTTGCTACTCGCCGTGCGCGGCCGCCACGGGCCGCTCTTCCCTTTGCAACGGTCGCATGGAAAAAAACTTGTGCCGGCAGGGTGCGCACCGTAGCGCCGGGAGCCCGAGGATCCGCCAAGGAATCGAAGTCACACCCGGCACATGCTCGGCAGAAATGCGCTGCAATTCCAGGTTGCCGCAAATCCTGCAATGAGCGTAGAAGAAGGTGCGCAGTGGCACGAGGCGAGCGTGAAATCGTAACTCGCAGGATCCGCAGCGCCACGGCAGGATGCCCGCGAGACTGAAGAGATAATCCAGCATCGACCGGCGTTTGGAACGCCGGCAGTTCGAACCGTGACACTCCGGGCAGCTTGTCGGGCTCGTGCTGATCGGCTTTCTCCGTGACAAGAGTAGGCGAAATGCGCGAAAGTCTGCAAGAGAAACTCTTCCCCTCGTCGCGATACAATAAGTCTGAGGAGCGCACATGCCCGACTACACCGCAGAACATGCCCGCGCTGGCGTCAAAGCAAAACTGCCCGCGCTCGAGACCTGGCCCAATCAATTTCCCGGCTACGTCATTACCACGCGCTTTCCCGAATACTCCTCTGTCTGCCCCAAGACCGGCCTGCCCGACTTCGGCACCATCACCATCCAATACATGCCAAAGAAGGATTGCATCGAGCTAAAAGCGCTGAAGATGTATCTCCTCGCCTACCGCAGCCTGGGCATCTTCTACGAGAACGCGGTGAACAAGATTCTCCACGATATCGTCGCCGCCGTTCGCCCGGAGTGGTGCGTCGTCCGCGGCGAATTCACTCCCCGCGGCGGCCTCACTACCTCGATCTTCGCCCGCTGGCCCTCCCTGCACCTTCGCGTCAAACGCAAGAAATAAGATTGTGGCCGTAGTCGCCTCAGAGGCAAGCTCGGTGGATTGGGAACTGACCAAAGCGCCGGCGATTCTGCACGCAGTTGCTGCGGTGCTTCCGGGAGACGTTCTTCACTCGTTCGTAAAAACGATCCTGCCACGCCCATCTCTGCGCTGGTAAACGACTGGCAGCGGGATGCCCGCTAGCTCGCAATGGTTAGTGGCCTGCGTCCTGCCTGCACCGCGGCAAAATCTCGTTCGATCCTCTGCGGCTTCTCCGGCATCCGGCGATTTGAAAAACCGCATCGCTTCTTTTACCGCAAAGTTGCCGCTCAGATATTCTGCAATGTTGTTTTCCATGTTTGCGGGAAAAGATGGCACAAGGCCAACTAGTTTCGCTTGATAGGTCTTAAGCATGACTTCTCTGAATACCGGAAGCGCCGCTTTGCCGCCGGTTTCCATTCCGCCCAGTGAGCGGTTGTCATCGAATCCGATGCGCACCGCCACGGTGATTCCATCGGGTCCGTAAGTTGATCCCACAAAAAGCGCATCCCGGTAGTTGTTCGTCGTGCCGGTCTTGCCCATAACGGGGATCGGGAAGCTACTCGCGTCCAGCGCGTGCGCGGTACCTGACGGAAGGCGCACCACGCCGCGCAATCCTTCCTGGATCATGGATAGCTCCAGCCTGTTCTCCTTGACCGCGCAGCAGGCCACGGGGCGGCTGTAGATTACGTCTCCCCCGCTATGTTCGATCTTTGCAATCACGTAAGGCTCCGCAGGTATGCCGCTAGCCATCATGCGGTAAGCGTTTGCAAGTTCCAGTAAGGTGACTTCGGATGCGCCGAGAGCCGTAGTGTCATAGCGATGCAATAAGGTTCGGATGCCAACATCTCGCGCGGTCTTCAAGACGGAATCGATTCCGATCTGTTGAACGATCCAGATGGCGACCGCGTTTCTCGACTCCGCCAGCGCTTGCCGGACCGGGATTATGCCCTTGAATTCATTGTCGAAATTGGAGATCCACTTGACAGGCTCATCCCCCCGCGTAGCCACCGAGATGGGTTCGTCTGGCACGGGAGTATCGAGGTCCAGCGCGCCTTGTCGAAATGCCGCTAGATAAACAATCGGCTTCATGGCCGAGCCTGGCTGCCGCATGGACTGGGTTACCCGGTTATAGTCGCTGTACGTGGTGTTGTGTTCTTTATATCTGCGTCGCCCACCTGCCTCGGCCAGGATGGCGGAATCACTGTTCCGCAGAACAACCACCGAGCCCTGAATCAGCCCCGTATTCTTAGGATGGCGCCTTTCATAAAGGTTCAAGCCGTTTTCCAGTGCGGCATTCGCCAAGCGCTGGATCCGCTCGTCGATCGTTGCATAAATCTGGATGCGGCCCTCCAGCAGTTGGTTCATTCCGATATCGGAGGCCACGTTCGCGCCGAGTCTTTTTAGCTCCTCAAGCACATTTTCCACTGCTGCGGGCGCTTCAATCGGACCATTCCCATGAGCAGCCAAACGAATTGGAACTTGTTGGCTGCTCTGCGCCGTCTGTGCGGTTATAAAATGATTCCTAACCATGAGCGCTAAGATCTGATTCCGTCTGCGCAGTGGTTTTTGATTGTCTGCCAAGGTGGGGGCATACTCGCCCGGCGACTTGGTGATCCCGGCCAGCAGTGCCGCCTTGTCCGCGTCAACTGCAGTGAGCGCTGCCAACGGCATGCCGAAATAGTATTGCGAGGCCGCTGCGAACCCGTAGCGGCCATTTCCCAAGTAGATGAAGCTGGCGTAACGCGCCAGCAGTTCTTCTTTGGCCCGGCGCTTGGATCCGTAGCGTTTCCGCATCTCTCCCTCAATCCACAACGAGAGACGCATTTCCTCCACTTTCAGCAGCATTCTGTTTGCGCCTGGCACACCGATCGCGAAGGCCAGAACGTGCGGGAAAACGCCCTGGTGTTGCAGGGTGTTGCTGGTTTTCGTGCTGGTAAGTTTTTGCAGGAAGTAACCGCGCACCAGTTGTTGCGTAATCGTCGAGCCGCCTTGCGGAAACACTTGCGCGCGCTCCGCGGCATTCTCGCCGCCGGAGCCTCCGAAGTGGGCGAACAAAGCGTGAACTTTTATCTTGCCGAGCATTCGAGGAAAGACGGAAAAATCGACGCCTGCGTGTGAGAAAAAGTTCTCATCCTCGGCTGAAAGGATCGCCTGACGCAGCACATCTGGAACATCCTTATATTGGATGATTTCCCGGCGTTCCCTTCCTAACTCAATGAGGACGTGGCCATTCGCATCGTAGATGTGGCCCATGGTGGGCGGTTCAAACCGAATGAACGCGTCTAAATCGGGCAAATCCACACGGTTGTAGCTGATGTAAATAATCCCGCACAGGATAAGCACGAGGGGGACGGCAGCCACCACGGAAGCAATGCGAAGCAATCGGCTCTGCTTGTAGACCCTCCATAGTATGGGAAATAATCTGTGAAAGGCTTCACGGAACTGTAGAAAAAGTAACTGAATTTTGCGCATGTGAACTGCTTCTAGCCGGAGAGCGCGGTCCCCTGATTCTTGATCCCGTACTTCGCGCACCTTTCCGGTGCCTTCTTGTTAGAGGCAGCCATCGTCGCATGTTGAGAGTTTGCATTCTGTCCCATATGGGTCACATCCATTTCAGCGGTTACCCGCGGCGAATTCACCCTCCGCCATGGCCCCACCACCTCTGCCTTCGCCCGCTAGCCCTCCATCCCTCCCCCACGCCAAGAGCGGCGCGAAAAACCGCAAATACAAGTAAGCCGCTGGCTGCCCTCGCGCGAAACGTCCCCGTGCGAATTTTGGTGAGACGACATCACACTCACATATTGATGCCTTCATTTCGATTTGACATCGTTATAGGGATGTCGCATCATGTCCCTATGAGAACCACACTTTCTCTGGATGATGATGCCTTTCGCCTGGTAAAGCGCTATGCCGCCAGCCGCTCGCTGGCCCTTGGCAAAGCCGTATCGGAGCTGGTACGCCGCGCGTTTACGGTTCCGCGTCCCACGCGTTTGGTCAACGGAGTACAAGTCTTCGATTTGCCGCCGGAATCTCCCCGCGTGAACGCGAAAAAAGTCCGGGAGCTGGACGCGGACCAGAAATGACCGCCTTCCTCCTCGACGTAAACGTGCTGATCGCATTGATGTGGCCTGCCCATGATGGCCACATGCAAGCACAAGCCTGGTTCAGCCGAAAATCTCGCGAGGGATGGGCAACTTGTCCATTCACCCAG
>DATNLB010000789.1:0-3338 GCA_035603095.1 Candidatus Acidiferrales bacterium | reverse complement strand
GTATAAAGATTGCTTCCCGTGATGGCCTTTTCAAAGATCGCCGGATTCGAGGTCATGCCCCGCAGGCCGTCGTTTTCAACGTACTTTTTCAACTGTCCGCTGGTGAGCAGGTCTCTGCGGATGTAGTCCATCCATGGGGATTGTCCGTAGGCCAGGAGCCCCTTCAGTGGGTTCGCTCCCTGGCCGGCGCCTATGCTTGGGATCGTGGTCGTAGTCGTCATACTCGTTCTCCTTCACTGCGAATAAGCTTCGAAACCCTATTGTACGCCTCAGCGGCTTGGGCGTGCTTCTCGCTTCGAATGCCGGCCGTTTTTCTTACTTTTTCAAGCCCGCCGCGAACTTTGCTTCCAGCGCTTTCACTTTTCCAAGCCGCCGCACGTGCCGTTCTTCGTTCGTAAATTTTGCGGCCAGGAACGCCTTCACCAAGTCCTCCGCGAGCTTCGAGCCGATGATGCGCGAACCGAGCACGAGCACGTTCATATCGTCGTGCTCCACGCCCTGATGCGCGGAATAGGAATCGTGGCACACTGCCGCGCGGATCCCCGGCAACTTATTTGCCGCCACGCTCGCACCCACGCCGCTGCCGCAGATGAGCACGCCGCGCTCGGCCTTGTGGTCCAGCACTGCGCGGCCCACCGCTTCGGCAAAGTCCGGATAGTCGGATGGGTTTTCATTGAACGCGCCGACATCCAGGACCTCGTGTCCCAGCGAGCGCAGCAAATCGCCCATGGCTGCTTTCATTTGAAATCCAGCGTGGTCCGAGCCAATCACCATCTTCATCGCCGTTTCACTTTCCGAGGACTTCCCTCGCCGCCGCCACGACCTTGTCCGCTTCCATGCCGAATTTTTTCAACAGGTCCTTCAGCGGCGCCGATGCGCCGAAGCTGCGCATTCCAATTATCTTGCCCTTCGGCCCGGTGTAACGCTCCCATCCAAATGTGGAAGCCATCTCCACGGAGACCCGCGCACTCACGCTCGCAGGGAGGACACTCTCTTTATACGCGGCGTCCTGGCGTTCGAACAGTTCCCACGACGGCATGCTGACGACTCGCGTCTTGATGCCGGCCGCATTCAATTTTTCGCCGGCTTCCACGCATAAAGATACTTCGCTCCCGCTGCCCATGAGGATCACATCGGGTTTTCCGCCCGGAGCGTCCGCAAGAACGTAAGCGCCCTTCGCAACTCCTGCGGTGGGCGCATATTTCGTGCGATCGAACGTGGGCATGGCCTGCCGTGTCAGCACGAGCGTCGCAGGCCCATGGGTATGTTGCAGGATGATTTTGTACGCTTCCACCACTTCATTGGCATCGCCCGGCCGCAGAACCAGCATGTTCGGCATCGCGCGCAACGACGCCAGTTGCTCGATGGGTTGATGCGTCGGCCCGTCTTCTCCCACGCCGATCGAGTCGTGCGTAAAAATGTAAATCGCGGGGATTTCCATCAATGCGCCGAGGCGCATGCTCGGCCGCATATAGTCGCTGAAATTAAAGAACGTTGCGCTGAATGCGCGGAGCTTCGTCAGCGTCATGCCATTCACGATCGCGCCCATGGCGTGTTCCCGCACGCCGAAGTGAATGTTGCGCCCGTGATACTGATTCGGGTAGAAGTCTCCCGCGCCTTCGAACGTCAGGTTCGTTTTGTTGGATTTGGCCAAGTCTGCCGATCCGCCAATCAGCCACGGGATATTCTTCGCCAGTACATTCAGGGTTTTTCCTGAGGATTCGCGCGTGGCCATGCCTTTCGAATCGGCGGGGAAGCTCGGCAAATCCTTGTCCCAGCCGTCCGGCAATTGGCCGCTCTGCATTCTGTTCAGTTGTTCGGCTTGCTGCGGAAACTGTTTCTTGTAATCCTCGAATTTCGCTTTCCACGCGGCGTGGGCCTCGGCTCCGCGCTTCCCCACGCCGTTCTTGAACCGGTCGTACACTCCATCGGGCACCAGAAACTTCGCATCTTCGGGCCACCCGTAGTTTTTCTTCACCAGTTTGACTTCCGCCTCGCCCAACGGCTCGCCATGCGCTTCGTAGGAATCCTGCTTGTGCGGCGATCCGTACCCGATGTGGCTATCCACCACGATGAGCGTCGGCCCGTCTTTCGACTTGAGAAAATTTTCGTAGCCGCCGGCCAGCATGTCCAAATCGTTTGCGTCCGTGACGTGCGTGACGTTCCAGCCGTAGCCTTTGAATCGCGTGATCACGTCCTCGCTGAAGGACCACTCGGCGGGACCGTCCAGCGTTACGCGGTTGTTGTCGTAGATCCAGCAGAGATTTGACAGCTTCAGATGTCCCGCGAGGGAAGCGGCTTCCGACGCTACTCCTTCCATGAGGTCGCCATCTCCGCAGATCGTGTAGGTGTTGAAGTTGAAAATTTCAAAACCGGGACGATTGAAATTTTCCGCCAGCCATTTGCCCGCAATGGCCATCCCCACGCTGTTTCCCGCCCCTTGCCCCAGCGGCCCGGTCGTGGTTTCCACGCCGGAAGTTATGTGCGACTCGGGATGTCCAGGGGTCTTGCTGCCGATTTGCCGGAAGCGCTTGATCTCCTCCATCGAGACGGCAGGATCGTCTGTAACTTTTCCTTGCGCATTGACCGCGCGCACCCCGGTCAAGTGGAGCGTGGCGTAAAGAAGCATCGAGGCGTGCCCCGCGGACAGAACGAAACGGTCGCGATTTGGCCAGGTGGGATCCATGGGGTCGTAGCGAAGAAAGCGCTGCCACAGAGTGTAGACCACCGGCGCAAGACCCATCGGCGCGCCCGGATGGCCTGAATTTGCCTGTTGGACCGCGTCGATCGCCAGGGTTCGGATGGTATTGATGCTCAGCAGGTCAATGTCCGGCTGGGTCTTCGGCTGACTCACATTAGCTCCTGTCGCGGGGAGGAAGACACCCGCAGCTTAACGTCAGATTTTAGATGCACCGCGTTACGGATCGGGTCAAAAGATTTTACGCCTAAGAACTTAGAACTAACAACCAGCTCCAGGTGCCGATCTGCGATTTGAATTGAGCGCCGTCCCCGCGCGTGTTACTTTTTCCTATCTGCCCTGCCCGGGTGGCGGAATGGCAGACGCTGAGGACTTAAAATCCTCCGGGGATTTTTCCTCATGTGGGTTCGACTCCCACCCCGGGCACCATTGTTTCCGATTGAAAATGAATCAGTTAATGCGGCGCGTTTGGGGATTCTGGCGCTTCCTACCAAAACCACGGCGGGCTTGTGCTATTCGCGGGGCCGTCGTCAGAGTAATGAATGATGCCAAACTCATTTACGAAGAAACTCCGCCCTCGTCCGCTTGCCGGATTCGCAGTCAGGGAGAAAGTTGTTGAGCCGGGAGCCGTGCAACCCAC
>DATNLB010000779.1:0-3412 GCA_035603095.1 Candidatus Acidiferrales bacterium | reverse complement strand
CCGGATGGAACGTCAGTGAAATTGGTTACGGCATGTGGGGACTCGCCGGCTGGACCGGCTCCGACGACGCCGAATCGCTCGACGCCCTGCAGCGCGCCGTCGATCTCGGCTGCAATTTCTTTGATACCGCCTGGGCCTACGGCGCCGGCCGCAGCGAGCAGATCCTCGGAAAAGTTCTGCGAGCCAACAAAAATAATTCCGCTGTCGGCGGGCCGGACAAAAAACTTTACGTCGCTACGAAAATCCCGCCCAAGAACGAAAAATGGCCCAGCCGCCGCGATTTTACCCTCGACGATTGCTATCCGCCGGACCACATCGAAGCGTACGTCAACAAAAGCCTCGCCAATCTCGGCGTCGAAAAACTCGACCTCATTCAGTTTCATACTTGGGAAGACCGCTGGCTCAACGACGAACGCCTCCCCCGCGCCGTGGAAAAGTTGCGCTCGAGCGGCAAAGCGGAAGCCGTCGGCGTCAGCGTCAATCGCTGGGAGCCGTACAACGGAATTCGCGCCGTGCTCGAAGGCGTCGCCGACGCCGTCCAGGTCATCTACAACATTTTCGACCAGAATCCCGAAGACGCGCTCTTCCCCATCTGCCGTATGAAAGACGTCGCCGTGATCGCGCGCGTGCCGTTCGATGAAGGCACACTCACCGGCACGTTGACCGTCGATAGCACCTGGCCAAAAGGCGATTGGCGCAACACGTATTTCGTCCCGGAAAATCTGAAAAACAGTGTCGCCCACGCCGAAGCGCTCCGCCCGCTCGTTCCCGCCGGCAACACGATGGCGCAGATGGCGCTGCGCTTCATCCTCAGCAATCCCGACGTCAGCACCATCATTCCTGGCATGCGCAAGCGCCGCAACGTCGAAGCCAACATCGCCGCCAGCGCCCAGGGCCCCCTCCCCGCCGCCCTCCACAAACAACTCCGCGCCCACCGCTGGGATCGCAACCCCACAAGCTGGAGCCAATGAAAAACCGATCCAACTCGCACACTGTCATTCCGAGCGAAGCGAGGAATCTCTCTTTGAGTTGAGAAAAGAAATGAGGCGAAAAGAAAGAAGAAGAGGAAGAGCAAAACTCAAAATTGTTTTTTCTTAGTTCTTACGGACTGCTGAAAACCGATGACTGACAACGGCGTCACGCAGTTTGCTTCAACGCGCGTTCGACGAGCGTCAGGCAACGCTCGGCCTGCTCGCGCATCAACTCATCGTGATCGCCAAGATCCCGCTGCATGCTGTGGAGTTCGTCCGCAATCGCCAGCGCCGCCAGCACCGCGACTTTTTGCGTGTCCACGGTCTTCGTCACGTCGGCAATCTCGTGCATCTTTTCGTCCACAAACTTCGCGAGCTTCTGCACATACCTTCCATCCAGTTCCCCTTGGATGGAGTACGTTTGCCCGAAAATCTGCACTTTCACCGGCCCGCTCATGGAGTCTCCGCGCGTGCTTATCGGCACAATACCACATCCGCTCCCGGAATAAATCCCACCCAGCCGCGTGCGCCTCTTACGCGAAGTCCCATTTACATTTTTCGCGCCGTTCGGTACGGTGTGAGTTCCAGCCTGCATGTCTCCCCAGCCCGCGTACCGCAAATTCATCTGTTCGCCCAAGGAGCGCTCATGGCCATCAAGCCTCGTCCCAGGAAATCCCCCGCCGCGCCGCAACACCCCGTCCGGGTCGTGCCACTCCACCGGCCGGAGGCGCAACGCGTTGCACCGGCAGTCGCAGCGCGGCTCACTTACCGCGGAGGGCCGCTGCTTACTGCCGTCGAGGTCTTCACCGTTTTCTGGGGCGCCGAATGGCAACAAGCGCCGCAGAGCGCGCTGGTCACGAATTTGAATTTGTTCTTCGACTTCATTCTCACGAGCGCGCTGATGGATCAGCTCGGCGAATACAGCGTCCCCGGAAAAAATATCGGCCACGGCAGACGCACGGGCACCGTGACGGTCACTTCGCCCGTTCCAAATACATCCGTGCAGGACAGTGCGATTCAACAACTGCTACAGCAGGAAATCGCCGCCAAGAATCTTCCGGCGCCTGGCCCCAATTCACTCTATTTTTTCTTTCTTCCGCCCGGCGTGCAGGTTGTGCAGGGCGGCAGCGCTTCCTGCCAGGATTTCTGCGGCTATCACGATTCCACCAGCGGTAACATTTTCTATGCGGTCATGCCTTATCCCGGATGTTCCGGGTGCACCGGCGGCCTAACCACCGCCGACGCGCTCACTTCCACCACCTCGCACGAACTTTGCGAAGCAGTCACCGATCCGGTGCCTGGCCAGGGATGGTACGACGACAACAACGGCGAGATAGGAGACATTTGCGCGTGGAAAACACGCATCCTCGGCGGTTACACGATTCAACTGGAATGGTCGAACAAAGCCGGAGCGTGCGTCTGAGTTGCGAATCGCTTTTTATTGAACGCGGAGCTGCGCGCCGAGCTGCTTCTCGAGAGCGGCAACAATCCTGCCGCTGAAATCACTGATCTGCGCGTCCATCAGGGTCGCTTCGCGGCTCTGAAACGTCACGCGCACCAGCAGCGAATATTTTCCGGCAGGGACATTTTTGCCGCGAAAAAGATCCGTCGCTTCGATCGAATGGATTTGGCCGATGCCCAACGATTGAATCGTTTTCGTCACATCGGAAAACTTCGTGCCGTCGGCGAGCAATAGAGAAAAATCCCGTTCGACGCCCGGGAATCGCGGCAACGGCTCATACCGCCGCGCTTCTTTCGCCGCATGCATCGCGGCGTAAACCGGATCGAGGCGCAGCTCCGCAAGGAAAACGTCTTGCCGCAATTTCAATTTTTCCGCGGCACGCCGCGCAAGCTGCCCCGCGACACCGAGTGAAGAGAGATTTCTCGTTTCGCTCGAAATGACGGTATTCAGATTGATGGAGCCGCGCCGCGCCGCGTGCAGCCAGTCCGCGCCGCCATCTTCCCAGCGAAAACCACCGCAGAGTTCGCCGATGGAATCGAGATCGCCCTTGAGATCGGCAAAAGAAAAATCGCGAGCAGAGTCGTACAGGCCTTTTTCGCGCGCTTCACCGGTTGCGCCGATCGCAAGCACGCGCGTTTCGAATGAGTCGCTTCCGTTCAGGCGATAGTGGCGGCCGATCTCGAAAAGCCGGGCATTGCGTTGGCCGTGGTTGAGGTTCCATTCGAATGCTCCCGCCATGGTCACGGTGCTGGTGGAGCGCAGCACGTTCGCTTCTTCCGAAAGTGGATTGGAAAGACGAGCCGGCGTGACGCCTTCCGGACGGAACAACGCGTCACGTTCTTCCGCGACGTGGGGAATCGTCAGAATCTCGCGGTAACCGAGGCCGATGAGCCGTTCGCGCAAACGCGTTTCCGCTTCGTAGTGGGAAAGGCGCGCCGCGCCCTGCCTCGCCGCAGGCAAACGCGGCGGGAATTTATCG
>DATNLB010000769.1:0-6382 GCA_035603095.1 Candidatus Acidiferrales bacterium | reverse complement strand
CTGGTCAGCGGAAAATCGCGGCGCGAGAACCAGTGGACCGGGTACACCACATCGCACCGCATGATAAATTTCGCTTCACAAGAGAGCGAGCTTCTGGGAACCTACGTGCAGGTTCGTGTCACAGGGGCGGGTCCAAACAGTTTGGTGGGTGAACACGCCACTTAGCTCAGGGAGGCCTCAATGGAAGTGGAGATGAAAATCCGCGGCCTGATGATGGATCCCGTCACGAACATGCCCATCGTGGTGCTCAAGGACGTCCAGGGGCAGGCCATCCTTCCGATCTGGGTGGGCGTGTACGAAGCGAACGCCATCGCCCTGGAAATCGAGAAAGTGCAAACTCCCCGGCCGATGACCCATGACCTGCTGAAAAACGTTCTGTTGGGGCTCGAAGTGCGCGTGCAGAAAATCGTGGTGAATGATCTGAAGGACGATACGTTCTACGCGCTGATCTGGGTGGAGCGCGAAGGCCAGATGATGACCATCGATTCGCGCCCCAGCGATGCGCTAGCTCTGGCGTTGCGCATGGATTGCCCCATCTTCGTGGATGAAGCGGTCCTCAAGAACTCCAAGATATCGAGCGCTTTCACCGAGCGCAATACCAACGAGCAACTCCGCACCTGGCTCGATGGCCTTTCCGACGAGGACCTCGGCCGCTACAAGATGTAAGCGGCTATCGGTCAATCGATTCAGTTATCCGCCCGAGATCAAGTTCGAGCCAATGTGTCCTCCGGCACGAGCATTAGCCCGCGAACCGTGCGTTGCCAGGCGAATAGCAAGACGATACCGATCAAAATGAGCGCCAAGCTCAGGCCAGCCCAGAGGCCGAATGCGCCCCAGCCCCGGCGGAAGCACAGCCAGGCACCGAGCGGAAGACCAATAATCCAGTACGCAGTGAAGTGACAGAACATGGGCGTGCGCGTATCGCCGGCGCCGCGGAGAGCGCCCGTAGCGACGGTTTGGAAGCCATCGAATAGTTGGAAGGCGGCGCCGGCAGCGAGCAGGAGAATGGTGCTGTGAATGACGGTTTCATCCGGTGTGTACATCCGGGCAATCCATCGGGGAAATAGGAGCAGAGCCGCACTGGCGCAGGTCATGAAGGCAGCTCCAAGAAAGATGGCTGTGCCGCCAGCATCACTCGCTGCTTTGGGATCCTTGCGGCCGATTGCCTGGCCCACCCGAACGGCGGCCGCGGAAGCGATGCCGAGAGGAACCATGTACGTAAAGGCAACGGTGTTCAGAGCGATTTGGTGACTGGCGAGGGGAACAGCACCCAGCCGTGCGATGAGCGCGGTGACCAGGGCAAAGACGCCGCTTTCCAAGGTGAACTGAATCGCGGCTGGCAATCCGAGAGTAATGAGGCGGCGGATGCGCGGCAGATCAATCTCCACCGGAGCTCTGAGGAGCTCCGTGCGGTGCTTTTGGTCGTACCACAGCAGGTAGCCGACAAGCACAGCAGCCATGTAGAGCCGCGCGATCGCCGTGGACCAGCCGGAACCAACGGCGCCCATGGCCGGCGCTCCCCACTTGCCATAGACCAAAATCCAATTGCCGAGTGCATTGACGATGTTGGCAGTGACAAGAGCAAACGCCACGGGTTTCACCATGTTCATCGCTTGCAGGCAGCGGCGCACGGCGAAATAGAGAAGCAGAGGCAGCAAGCCAGCAGCTAGCGCCTTAGTGTAGGGAATGGCGAGGGCCAGAACTCCCGGATCGACGTGCATGCCCGCGAGCAGAGAGGGAAGCAACCAGACGGGCGCGGCAAGAAAGGGAGCGAGGGCAACACTCAGGTAAATGCTGTTGAGCAGGGAACGATGACAGTCCTCGCGCTGGCCTGCTCCGAAGGCTTGCGAAACGAGCGTGTCCAGTCCCATGAGCAGTCCGCCACCGAAAAGAGCCAGCACGATAAAAATATTGGAGCCCAGGCTGACCGCGCCCATGGCGGTCGCACTGTCGGGAAGCCGCCCCACCATCATCGTATCGACGATAGCCATGCTCATCCAGCCGAGTTCGGCGAGCACAAGTGGAATGGCGAGCCGCAGCGTGGGGCGGAATTCGGCGCGCAGTGTCTGGAGTCCAATCATGGGTGCACGGCAAGAGGAACGAGTGTAAGTGGGGCGGAGAAAAGGAGCAAACCGATGCTCGGTGAAGCGAAGTGAGGAGCGGGAGTGGGAGCAAGTTGAGGGGAGAACTGCGCGCAGGCCGGATTCAGCGTCAACTTGAAAGGGCCGCTTCCGACCGCAAAATTTCATAGCAGTCGAACTGTATGCCGACACCCAACTTGCCGCGCGGCGTATCGACAGGCTCGAGACGCACCACATGACCGGTGCATCGCCACTCCGTGGTCGGTCTGCCGCTGATTTCCTCCGGCATTTTCAGAAGAACCTCGACCGCCGACCCGATACCCAGGGGCGCGTCGGTGGCGAAAAAGACTCCTCTTTCGGAGAGATTTTCCGATTCCGCTCTCCGTTCGCTCCAGCCGGACTTCCAGGCGCGCACTCGTAGTTTGGTTCTTAAGAGATGACGGGGAGAATTACGACGCTCGGATACATACCCTTCCATCGGTGCCCCCTTGCACCAAGGAGGGAAGATGGCGCAGGCTGAGAGTGGTGTGGATAGACACTGTGGAACAGGAGCACTGTGCTGGAAAGACTCAATTTGGTACTTGCCCGCAAAGCTTGCCTGCCGCCCTGCGCCCTGGCTCTAGTTTTCCACCGCAACGACCGTCGATCCACCCACTTTTCGCTTGCCAATGAACAGGCAGCAAACGTAGAGTTAGCCTAGGCCTTGGGGGTTTTCTGGAGGCAGCACCCATATATAGGAACCCAGTTGCCGGATCGCTGCGGCTCGATTTCTTGTGCGCGAGCGGAGGCAGAAACAGATGACGGCCATCATCACGGTTGCGAATCAGAAAGGCGGCGTGGGAAAGACCACGACGGCGATCAATTTGTCCGCAGCGCTCGCGCACCGCGGAAAGCGTACGCTGCTGATTGATCTCGACCCGCAGGCCAATTCGACAATCGCGTTTTACGATGCCGGCGAGATTTCCACGACCATGTTCGACGTGCTGAGCGACAGCCGGGTGACGATGGCCACCGTCATAAAGCCAACCAAGGATCCAATGCTGTTTCTTGGGCCGGGCCGGCTGGCGCTTGCGAAGCTGGAGCAGGTGCTCGCGGGACAATTCGATGCGCCCTTCAAATTGAAAGATGCGCTGACTCCGGTCCTGAAAGATTATGAGTACGTGATCCTCGATACACCGCCATCGCTGGGAATTCTGACGGTGAATGCATTGGTGGCCTCGACGCATTTGCTCGTGCCCATTCAAGCAGCGTACTTCGCGATCGAGGGGACAGACGATCTGCTGGAGACCTACGAACGAATCCGGGCCCGTCCCAACCCGGCGCTGAAAGTTCTGGGCGTGGTGATTACGCTTTTTGACAAGCGTACGAACATTTCCAAGGATACGCACGGGCAGATTCGATCGGTATTCGGGGAAGTGCTGTTCAAGACGAAAATCACGAAGAACGTCCGGCTGGAAGAGAGTCCGGCATACAAGGAAACGATTTTGACGTACGCGCCGAAATCACCCGGCGCGGTCGAGTACAAGAAACTCGCAGGGGAGGTTATCCAACGTGTCGAAGAGGATCGGGTTACCCGTCACGCTGAAGATGCGGCATGACGCGCACTACGTAGAATCGCTGACAAGCTATAGCGGCGCGGCGGTCGGGCGTATGATTCGCGTGGACCAAATCCGCCCGAATCCCGACCAGCCACGCAAGGCGCTCGGCGATTTGCGTGAACTCACGGAATCGATCCGCGAGAAAGGCGTGCTGGAGCCGCTGCTGGTGCGCTACGTCCCGCGAGAGGACTGCTTCCATATCATCTCCGGTGAGCGGCGCTATCACGCGTCCCGCGCGGCCGGGCTGCGAGAGGTGCCGTGCATCGAAAAGACCGCGGACGACGCGGAGACGCTCGAAATCGGGCTGATTGAAAATATTCAGCGGAAAGACCTGACGCCGTTTGAAGAAGCAGATGGGCTGCACCGTCTGAGCGCGCAGTTTGAATACACGCACGAGGACATCGCGAAGAAGATCGGCCGGGCGCGGTCCTCGGTGACCGAAACATTGTCACTGCGCAATATTCCCGACTCGCTGCGAAAGAAGTGCATCGAGCACGGGATCCTCTCAAAGTCGCTCTTGCTGCAGATTGCGCGCCAACCCACCGAAAAGAAAATGATCGAGATGTTCCACCGTATCATGCAGGGCGGGCTGACGCGCGACGAGGCGCGCCGCGAACGCCGCGAAGAGCAGTCAGGACCGCAGCGGCCACAGCCATTCATATTTCAATTCGAGCCGCCTGCGGAAACGTTCAAGTTCCGAATTCAGTTCAAGAAGAGTCATGTTTCACGGGATGAGCTGATTTCGACGCTGCGCGAAATCCTGGCACAGCTTGAGGGCTCCTCTTCGGAAGCCGATTCGACGGCGGCTTGATACTGCCAAGAACGGATAGGGTCTTCGAGAAGACTCAGGGCAAGCCAGCACTGCTCCTGCAACTTAGCTCCATGGTTGAACTTTCACCCAAGCAAATGCAGGTCATCGAGATGCTCTTCGAGGCCGGCTTTCGCCCTATTGCGATTCCCCCTTACGAGAGTGCCCTGTGCATGAGGAAAGGCGATTGCGCGGCGGTGTTGGCGCCCGTTCCGAACGGCGGAATAAAACTGCTCGCGCCGCCATCGTATCTCTTAGAAGGAAACCTCAGTGTGAAGCTGAAGCGCGGCTCAGTAGAAGTGTTCGTGTGGAAAAAGAAGGAAGTAGAAGCGACGCCGGAGAAATTGGGGGAACTTGAATCGTTCCGGCGGGAGCTTACGGAACTCCTGGGTCTGCCTCCGAAGCAATAGAGTTGCGGCAATTTGCAATTCCAAAAAACTCTCGTCAAACTGAATTTCTCATGGAACCCTACGACATTATCTGCATTGGAGCGGGGCCGACAGGCCTGGCGACGGCGATTGAAGCCAAGCGCGCCGGAATGCGGCCGCTGGTCATCGACAAAGCCTGCCTGTGCAACTCGATCTTCCATTATCCGGTGAACATGGTGTTTTTCACGACGCCGGAGCTGCTCGAGATCGGCGACTTGCCTCTAGTTTGCGCGGCGGAAAAGCCTACCCGGGTCGAAGCACTGAAATACTACCGGAAGGCGGCGGAGCACTATGCGCTGGAATTGCGGTTGTACGAGCGGGTGTTGCGGATCGATGGTCAGGATAAAAACTTCACGGTAGTGACTAGAACGGAGAAGGGACCTGAATACAAATACCAGTGCAAGAAGATTGCGGTGGCAACAGGCTATTACGATCTGCCGAACCAACTGGGCGTTCCGGGCGAAGATCTTCCCCACGTTTCGCACTACTACACGGAACCACACGAATTCTGGAATCAGGACGTGGTTGTGGTCGGCGGGAAAAATTCCGCTGCTGAGGCGGCGCTCGATCTCTATCGAAATGGCGCGCGAGTGACGCTGCTACACCGGAACAAGGAGCTTGGTGCAACAATCAAATATTGGGTGCGGCCGGACATTGAGAACCGGATCAAGGCCGGCCAAGTGAAAGCGTTGTTCGAGACGCGCGTGAAGCGCATCACGAAAGACGAAGTGGTGGTCGAAAATGGAGCCGGTGAGAAGAGATTGCCCGCGCGACGCGTGTTCGCGTTGACTGGGTATCATCCCGATTTCACGTTTATTGAAAGCCTGGGCGTGCGGCTCGATCCGGAAAGCCGCAAACCGGAGATGGATCCGAATACGCTCGAAAGCAATGTGGCGGGAATCCATCTGGCGGGAGTAGTCATCGGCGGACGGCATACCGGCGAGATTTTTATCGAAAACGGACGCTTTCATGGGAAGCAGATAATTCAAGCATTGAGGGCGTGAGCGGCGTGAGGGAGCGCCACCGAGGCCACACCGAGGCCAGATTTGCCCGCTCCGAGGCCGTTTGCTAGACTCGTAGTTTATGGCATGGATTATCCGGGAAGTGGGCGAGACGTTTGGCGCGCTGGTGAAGGGCTTCAGCGTGACCTTCCGCAATATGTTTCGTAAGACCGTCACGGAAAACTACCCTTACGAGCCCGTACATTTCCAGCCACGCTACCGCGGGATCCACGTCCTGCACCGCGACGAAAGCGGACTGGAAAAATGTGTGGGCTGCTTCCTGTGCGCCGCGGCATGTCCCGCGAATTGCATTTACATCGAAGCCGCGGAGAACGTCGACGCAAACCGCATCTCCGCGGGCGAACGCTATGCCAGCGTATACAACATCGATTATTCGCGCTGCATTTTCTGCGGTTATTGCGTGGAAGCGTGCCCGACGGATGCCATCACGCACGGTCACGGTTTT
>DATNLB010000186.1:0-2757 GCA_035603095.1 Candidatus Acidiferrales bacterium | reverse complement strand
CAACACACCCAATCCCATGGGGGAGGGCTTCGAGCAGCTTCAGAAGACGCTGAAAGCAAAAGCTCCGAAGGGTTTTCACTGGGACTCGGCGCGCTATCCCGACGAGACCCACGGTTCCACGGTGCTGCTCGCCCACTATGCGGGCTTGCGCACGGTGTTCGCCGATTGGCAGATGCCGGTTAATGCGGAGGATGGCAGTCCGGAGGGTGGCCTGGCGGGCGTCGAAAAACACTACCACGACTTAACCGAACGCCACGGTTGTGCGGTCCGGCCACCCGAGAACCTCGTCAACCAACTGGGCTACCAATTGATGGGGCAGAAGAAACTGGACGAAGCCATTCGCGCGTTCCAGCGCAACGTGGAACTCTATCCCGATTCCGCCAACGTTTACGACAGCCTGGGAGAAGGTTACGAGAACGCCGGCAAGCTTGATGTGGCGATCCAAAACATCGAGAAAGCAGTTGCACAAGGCGGTGTAATCCGCGACCCGAACCTCGATCTGTACAGAGAACACTTGAAGCGCGTCCAGGCGGCCAAAGCAGCCGCCGATAAGGCTACTGGCCCCAAGTAGTGCGCGGCTCCGGGCTGCGCGCGCTCGGAAATCAGTGACTGGCCCCCTCCGTCCCTGAAAACCGTAGGGTGCGACAGCCGGGTGTTTTGAGGCGCTCGCGGTGCGCGCGGGCGACGGAACTAATGGCAACTGGGATTGTCGGCAAAGGCGCCGCTGACGAGCATAGCATTTAGAAACTGGCCGCAACTCCGGATTTTCGCCAGCGCCGGGTCGTTCTGCAAGGCATTTGGATCTACGGTCGTGGCGCCATTGAGTGCTTGGCGCGCCGCGAATACACTGTCCTCCCAACTCACCAGTTTATCGGCTTCATTTTCGAGTAGTTGGAGAGCGTGCAGGTCGTCCTCAGAGGTCGCAGCTACTTCCGCTTGGCGGATAGCGGTCATCACGCGCCCCTGATCGTCCTGAGCCCATGTGTCGCTGACAGCCAATCCGTAAGTGATCATGGCCCGGACAGCTCCCCGCATTTCTCTCATTTCCGCCAAGGCGGCGATCCCCGCGGATGCAAAGTCGCGAGTGAGCCCTTGTGGTGGTTGAGCGGGAGAGGCACTGGCGGGGGCGGCTCCGGCATCGTCGGCTCCGGCATCGTCTGGAGCGGAATTGGCGGGCGCGGCGCTGACAGGCGCGGCGCTGGCGGGAACGGCGGTAGCGGGAGCGGCGATGGCCGTAGAGCCGGAGCCCGAGGCAGGTATTGTCACTACGATCCTATGGCGCTCGATAGTAACGGCGCCGTTAGTGACCTGGGCCAGAGTTTCAATATCGACGTAGGAGCGGCCATCGATTTGCCGGACTACCGGTCCGGCATTCTTCCCATTCACGACGAGGATTTTATTTTTGGTGGGTGTGCTTTGCGCGAAGAGGATTCCCGCGAGCGCTAAAACAAATCCCAGCGGCAGGAAGAATCGAAAATTGCCATGTTTGTTCATCATGTGCGATTCACCAGCATTTCCGTTTTGACATCCGAAGCAAGCAACATTATACAGTGCGCGAGTGCCTCAAGTTGACGGGAACCGGGGGACAGACGGGAAGTTTCCCTTACTCTGAAATCTCCAATCATTATGAGCTAAACGAGTCTTGTCAGACAAGCATCAGAAAACGTCCCCTCCGTCCCCCATTTCTGTCCCCGATTTCCCCCGATTTCTTGGGTTCTTGATCGAACTCATGCTGTGCTCGCTTGTTGCAGGCGACCTAGTGAAAGGGTCTACCGGAGAGACACAGAAGGCCGTCGAAATGTTTCGCCACACGGGCAAAAGGCGGCTGTTGTGGGGCATGCGGTGAGTTGAAACGGTCTTCAGTGATCAGTTTTCAGTTCTCAGCCAGAGAAGAGAATTCTAGAATGGGATCGATACAACTTGAGCTTGCGGAGCCAACTTGTCAGGAGACGTGCTGGCTGATGCCAAGGATGTTGCCGTCGGGGTCTTTGAACCAGGCGACCTTGCTGCCGTCGGGAGTGGTCCAGATGCCGAGGTTTTGGTCCTGGGCAAATGGATACTTTTCCGGGGGGACGCCGCGGTCCCTTAGCCACGCGGCGACGGACTCGATGTTTTCGACTTGCCATCCGAGGATAGTGCCTTGCAACGGCGTGAAATTCGGGATCTTTGTAATGCGAATCATGTGGCCACTGACGTTCATGACTAGCGCGAATTTATCCAAGCTCTCAAACTCAAATCCGAGCTTCCCTTCGTAAAAGGAACGGGCTTTGTCATAGTCCTTGGTGGGGATGAAGCCGACCAACTTTGCTGATCCCAGCATTTTTTGCCTCCTGCGGCGCCTCTCCGAGAGGATTTGCTGTTTTCAGGGATAGCACTTGCCAGGGGTAAATTCTCTCGATATTGTGACAAGAAATGTCGCATAGGTGCCAAAGCATACTGTTTGCCCCGAACGGCCAACTTCTCGGCGAGATGGCCAGCGTATCCGCCGACCTCGCGCATGGCCACGTGATCCCTGAGCATTCTCATCTGGAGGACCAACTGCTGTTCGCTTCGAGCGGAGTGATGACGCTGCACACGAAGCAGGGCGTATGGGTGGTGCCGCCGCTGCGGGCGGTATGGATTCCGGCGGATACGCCGCACTCGGTGGCGATGTCGGGGCCGGTTTCGATGAGGACGCTGTATTTTCTCCCGAAGCTTTGCCGAAAGCTACGCGGAAAGTGTTTTGTGATGAATGTTTCGTCGCTGTTGCGAGAACTG
>DATNLB010000682.1:0-2326 GCA_035603095.1 Candidatus Acidiferrales bacterium | reverse complement strand
CAGTTCTCGGTTCCGGGAACAACGGCGAAAGTGGCAGCGCTGTACTTGTTGCTACACCAAGTCGGATTCATGGCCGGGCGGTTCATTGGCTCGGCGCTGATGAAAAAGATTGCGGCGCCGCGCTTGCTGTCTCTTTTTGCCGGGGCATCTCTCGTTTGTGCCACAGTGGCTTTGTTGGCTACCGGAGTAATACCGGTGTGGGCGGTTGTGGTCATCGGTTTTTTTCACTCCATCATGTTCCCTACGATCTTCGCGCTGAGTATCAAGAATCTGGGTGCACTTACCAAACGCGGTTCATCGCTGCTGGTCATGGCGATTGTGGGCGGTGCATTTTTTCCTGCGATCATGGGGCGCATTTCCGATGCGGCGAGTATTCAGAGGGCGTTCGTCGTGCCGCTGCTATGCTACGTGTTTATCCTTTATTTTGGGCTGTCAGGATACAAGCCCGCCGCCATACCGAGCCTAGAGAGGGCGTCCATGGGAAATGAAAGCACACCGCTATGAGCAGACGCTATTGCTTGACGCTCGATTTGAAAGACGATGCAAAGCTGATCGCCGAATATAAGCGTTACCACGAGAAAATTTGGCCGGAAATCACGAAAAGCATCAAGGAAGCAGGAATCGAGGACTTGGAGATTTATCTACGTGGAACACGAATGTTCATGATCATGGAAGTGAGCGAGAATTTTTCGCTTGAGAAAAAAGCCGAGGCGGACCGCAAGAATCAAAAGGTGCAGGAGTGGGAAAAGCTGATGTGGAAGTTTCAGAAGGCTTTGCCAGATGCGCAGCCGGGGGAGAAGTGGCTGCCGATGGAAAGGATTTTCAAGCTGGAAAGCTGAGTTCCATAGCCCGTGCCGGTTGTCAGTGACCTGAACGGAGGGTGCCGCCCCTTTATCCGGGAAACCGTGAAATCCCTCAGTGAAGCGATCCCACAAAAACTCCGAAAGCGGGAACGGTGAAATGAGCAAGGATTGCCGACTCACGAGTAATTTTAGAAATTAGCGGCCTCGCAGAACTTTCTTTGACTCCGTGAGCATCGAGAGCCAAGTTGACCGTCCTTGGTTCAGCGCTCATGTTAAGCACCACAAGAATCGAATCGCCGTTTCCGGGAGCCTTGCGCAGAAAACTGAGGACATCCGGGTTGCCTCGATCCAGGGGCAGATATTTTCCATCTCGCAATGCAGGCTCGCTCCGGCGCAACGCGAGCAGCCGTTTGTAGAAGGAAAGAATGGAGTTGGGATCTTGCGATTCCACCTTGACATTGTATTCGGCCGAACTGGGCGGCACGGGCAGCCAAGGGCTCTCCGCCGTACTGAACCCCGCGTCCTTCGTGGTGTCCCATTGCATAGGTGTGCGTTCACCATCGCGGCCCTTCTCCTGCGGCCAGCCGAGTTTTCCGATGGGATCCTGCACGTCTTCCTTGCGAACGGGATCGGTGGTCCGCATGCCGATCTCTTCGCCGTAGTACATGAGCGGCGTCGCGCGAGTGGTTAGAAGCAGCGCCGCCATGAGCTTGGCGATCTGATCGTTGTGGACGCCGTCTCCGTAACGATCCCACTGGCGAGGCTGATCGTGATTGCTGAAAAAATAGTGGGGCTGCCCGCCGGCCGGGTTCCGGTCGATTTCATCCAGCAGTCTGCGGAAATCCGGCGCGGAGAGTTTGTTGACGTCGGCAATCTGAAAGTCCATCGGCAGTTGGATTTCATCGTTCTTGCTGCCATACATCTTCGTGAGTTCAGCGATATTCGGCTCGTCGGCCTCGCTGATCAGGACCGGATTCCCTGGAAACTCGTTCACCACGCTTCTCATTTCGCGGAGCACCTGATGAACTTCCGGCAAATTGTCGGTGTATTTGTGGGCGATATTTGGATCGCCATAAGCATTCTTCCCGGGCAGGATCGGGTCGTCATGCAGATTCGGGTCTTCAAACAGGCGCGACACGGCGTCGATTCGAAACCCAGCCACGCCACGGCCGAGCCAGAAGCGCATGGCGTCGTACATGGCGTTCCGGACCTGGGGATTGCGCCAGTTCAGATCCGGCTGTTCCGTGTAGAAGTGATGGTAGTAATACTGGTTGGTGATTGGGTCGAATTTCCACGCGGAATGGCCAAACCACGATTGCCAGTTGTTGGGAGGCTGGTCTGGCCCCTTGCCATCTCGCCAGATGTACCAGTCGCGCTTCGGGTTTGTGCGCGAAGAACGCGATTCCGCAAACCAGGGATGCTGATCCGAGGTGTGATTGGGAACAAAATCCATGATCACGCGGATGTTGCGTTTTTTCGCTTCGCTGACCAATCGATCGAAGTCCGCGAGAGTGCCGTAGAGC
>DATNLB010000741.1:0-4338 GCA_035603095.1 Candidatus Acidiferrales bacterium | reverse complement strand
GAGTTGTACTAGAAGTCGCCGCGCTAACCGCAAGGAGGCAGGCGCCCAAGGTATGACCCATGATTGGGGTGAAGTCGTAACAAGGTAGCCGTAGGAGAACCTGCGGCTGGATCACCTCCTTTCTAAAGTAGTCGTGGCTCCATCCGCTATGGTGTGCGGATCATGCCACGCATTGCATCCCTAAGCCCTCACGAGCTGCGGGGATGCACGCTTCGAGTTACTCGCACTGCCCTTCTTCGGCTCCGGCTGGAGTCACGGCAGATTTGGGCAGATTCTGGCAGATCGTATGAGGGTTGTCGTAAGAGCGAAAATATTTGCGTGACGAAGGGCCGCTGAGCAATCAGCGGCCCTTTTTGTTGTGTGCCGGCTGTTTCAAGTGCTCAATTGGCCGCGAACGTCTTCAGGTACATCGCCACTCGCTGCGGAAGGTGCGGATAATTCCATCCGCCCCGTTTGCGCCATGCGGCAGTACGCAGGATCTTTGTCGTCTCCAGCAAATAGCCGAGCACCTTCGGCCAAGAGCGCAGATTTTGCAATCGCGGGTTACCGGAAAAACAGCGCGGTCCCACAAGCGGATGCTAACGCAATGATTGAAGGGTCTGCCACACAGCATCCCGAAAGCGAATGGCGATCTCTGGAAGGTCTATGACGGTGAGGTAATAGCGAAATTGTCGAATGAGATCATCACGGGCAGCCTGCCGGTACGAAACTTTCACGGACGGCGGCCGGTTTTTTGCTCCGCAACCATGCCTCCCGTTTGCCGATTTACCGAATTCCAAAACTCGTCTTCCCCGAGTTGTTTCGACGCCAGCCCCTCTGCGAGCAAAGTCTCCAATTCTTCCTGGGTCCCGGCAAAACCTGGCACCGTGCGCTGTTCGACGGCCGTCAAAGCCGCCTCGACCACTTGATCCGTAACCGCCACGGCGTATCACCGCCTGAATTCGCCGCTCCTGCTCCACTGTGAGATGAATCGTCATACTTTAAATCCTACCCCTCTTCCATGCCGGGTGAAAAGAGTTGCTTTCGAAACGTGGCCATCTCGACTGCTTGTTTTCAGCCATAAATATGGCACAATAAATGCATGCGCACGACCGTCGACATTCCGGACCCTGTCTATCGGCGCCTCAAGACCCGCGCCGCTAGCGAAGGCAGTTCGGCCAAGGAATTAATCCTTCGTGGTGTCGAGTTGATCCTGAAAAAAGGCCCGCGCAAGTCACGGCGAAGGGTCAAGCTTCCACTCATACGATCCAAGCGGCCCGGAACGCTCGAACTCGACAATGACAGAATCTACGAAATTATTTCTTTTCCCTGACATCAACGTTTGGGTGGCGCTCACTTACAATCGGCACGCTCACCATATCACCGCCCTCGAATGGTTCGAGAATTTCCCGCCCATGGTGCGCCTCTTTTTCTGTCGCCTCACGCAACTTGGACTGCTTCGGCTCTTGAGCGCGGCGGCTGTCATGGGTCCCGACCAGGTAAAAAGTCAGCAGGAAGCCTGGAAAGCCTACGACCGCTGGCTGCGAGATGAGCGAATCGAGTTTCTGGAAGAACCCGGTGGACTCGAAGCACAGTTTCGAACATTAACCCGGTCGCCCCATGCCTCCCCAAAGGATTGGGCCGATTCGTATCTGCTTGCTTTCGCCTCTGTCGCTGACCTTCGTCTTGTCACCTTCGATCAGGCGTTGCGTCAAAAGGGCACAAACGTCTTGTTACTTCAATAGGCGGGAAGGCAACTTGGCCGAGCGGGAATAGCAACCTGCTCAACGAATCATCACGGCCGCCCGTCCCCCTAGAACGCCCAATTCCCCCGCCGGGCCAATCCAGAGCTTCCGCGCATTCCAAGGCTGTGGTCCGGCGCGCAACGCACTGTCTCAAATGGAACAGACGCGCCTTTACCGAAACTCCTAGACTCCCTCTGCGTGGGGATTCTTTTCCCCGGGGACATCAGCTCTCTCTGCGACATGCATTTCGCTTGATTGTCCCGCTCGGCAAAGAAGGAGATGCAGACATGCTTGGATTACTCGCCTTGGTTTTGATAGTTCTTTGGTTGCTTGGGTTTCTCGCATTTCACGTAAGCGCCGGTATGATTCACATCCTGCTCGTCGTGGGTGTAGTGCTTCTTGTTTTGCATTTCATCAGGGGCGGTACCAGAACAGCATAGGGTGGTCGCCGGGCGCCCCCATCGGGGAATGCCAGCACTGCTAGGGACGAAGTCCATTTTTGTTTCTGTTGTTGCCAGTATGGTTTGGGCCTAAAATGTCGATGAAACAAATCCCCGAAAACAGAGGAGCGGGTATATTTCCACTCCTCAAAATCAAAAAGGAGAGAATTTCATGAAGAATAAATGGCTGCTGAGTGTGGTCGCCGTATCCACGCTGTTGGTGGTACCGGCGATTGGTTACGCCCAGGACAAGGGCGCCGAAGTCCGCACCTTGACGGGCTGTTTGACTAAAGCCGAGGGCAATCACGAGTACAAGCTGACGACCGAGAATGGCTCCACCTGGGAGCTCCACAGCAAGACACTCAAACTTTCTGCTCACACCGGCCACACCGTAACCGTGACCGGCAAAGTGCGAGCGGCCGCCATGCACGAAGCCAAAGAGAAAGCCAAAGACGAAATGAAAGAACATGACATGGACAAGGGTGCCACCGAACATGGCCACCTCAATGTGACAAATCTCAGCATGGTCAGCGATAGCTGCAAGAAGTAACGACGGCGGTCTCAGAAACCGTTACGAGGCAAAGCCCGGGCCGCTGAGAAATCAGCGGCTCTTTTTTTGTTTTGTGATTGGGTTTGATTTTCTGAAGTTCTTTTGCGAGTTTGAACGCCTAAACCGGATAGAACCGGAACGCACTCACACTCCACAATCCCTTACATCCAGAGCTTGCACGTGCCGCTCTGCATCTCAAGAAGGATGTGAGGAACAATTCATGATGCCTATTCGCATCGTGGCCATTCCAACCGAAGTCGCCGAAGCGGTCCGCGCCACCCTGCGTGCGCCTGTTTATGGATTCCCCGCACACGCAGAGGTGGCCACCGACGCTGCCCCGTGCCGTCATTGCCTGCGCGCATTCGTCGCCGGCGAAGACCGCAGAATTCTCTTTACCTACGATCGCTTCGCCGGCGTCGAATCGCTCCCGCAGCCCGGCCCGGTCTATGTTCACGCGGAAGCTTGCCCGCGTTATTCGGAGGACGCAGGATTTCCTGAGGAGCTTCGCGGGAGCCCGCGCACGGTCGAGGCCTACGCCCTTGGCCGCCGCCTTTTGGCTCAGGAATACGTGGCGGATGGGGAATTCGAGCCGGCCATTGAAAAACTGCTAGCCCTTCCCGACGTCGACTATCTACAGGTCAACAGCACCACCGCTGGCTGTTTCACGTTCCGCATCGAACGCGCTACGACCAAGTAAAAGATGTGCGGGGAGATTCGAAAAATCTCCCCCTTTCTCAATCTCCATCCACTTTCGCGCTTCGCTTCTTTTCATTACGGATTGGCAAATGGGCCGTTCTCGCGTGCCGTTTGAATCGCCAGTGAAGCGATTGCAAACCAATCCTCTTGGGAGTACGCTGTGGCAAGCCTCACCCCTCCCAGCTCTCTGCCAATCGCTTCGTGAGGCAGGGCCCATCTCCGCGGTTGCCGGATCGCGCCGATCCGGAGGAGGAGGAACCTCATGTCAGCCGACAACAAAGCAATTGTGCGGCGCCTCTACGAAGAAGTCTGGAACAAACGAAAGCTTGAAGTCATAAATGAAATCATCTCCCCCAGCCACGCCCTACAGGCCTCCAACATTTTCGGTTCCTCCATTGGTCCTGAGGCGTACAAGCGCAACGTTTTACTCTTCTTTGCCGGCTATCCCGATCTGCACTGGACCATCGAGGACACCATTGCTGAGAAGGATAAAGTGGTTGCCTGCTGGACCATTTCCGGCACCCACAAAGGCGATTACCTGGGAGTTCCTGCGACCAACAAAAAGGTATCCGTTGAGGGGATAACCATCCACCAGATCACCAACGGTAAAATCATGGATTCCTACGTCAGTTGGGACATTTGGGGCATGATGCAACAACTCGGCGTAGTCCCTGTCCTTGGACAAACGAAGAGCTTTACTGCCCGCTGATCGTTTTTTCGATTCGAACTATTGAATCTTTCGAATAGCTCCCCAATGAATTCTGAAGCGGCGGCTTTCCATCAGATGTAACATGGAGTGGCTGTCGAAAGGAGGGAATATGCCCAAGACGAGGAAAAGTTCCTCGCCAACAATAACGAAGCCCCGCACAGCCGGGACCCATCCGACAACGGAAGAGATCGCCCTGCGCGCCTACCAGATCTTTTTGGA
>DATNLB010000659.1:0-4683 GCA_035603095.1 Candidatus Acidiferrales bacterium | reverse complement strand
AGATCCACATCGAGAAACATGCAGCCAAATCCGAGAGTGTTCCTGGATGCCGCCCCGATGCCGGATGGAATGGACACGTCGTCGAAAACTCCCGGAGCAGTGGCGCGATACAGACCGATCATTTCGTTGTCGAAGTTGGTGATGGCCACGCCCGGCTTACCAGAACCATCGAAGTCTCCGGTGTCGACGCCCATGCCGGCGCGGGCTTTCCCTTCCGTGCTGAACGCCAGGCCGGCCTCCACCGCGACATCCTTGAATTTTCCGTTCCGCAAATTGCGGTACAACTTATTCGGTTGTGTGTCGTTGGCTACCAGCAGGTCCTGCCAGCCGTCCTGGTCATAGTCGAACATCGCCACTCCGAGGGATTTTGAGCTGCTGTCAAAAATGCCGCTGGTGGCGGTCACGTCCTCGAAAGTACCGTTGCCGCGATTGTGGAAGAGCCAGCAGGTATCCCCGCGATACGCTTCCGGCGTGCAG
Organism: Candidatus Acidiferrales bacterium; assembly: GCA_035603095.1. GTDB lineage: Bacteria > Acidobacteriota > Terriglobia > Acidiferrales > UBA7541 > Acidiferrum. Next base: position 4,206 of record DATNLB010000659.1, on the reverse strand, counting down.
TACGATTTGTGCGAACCATCGAGGCTGCAGAAGACATCGTGCTCGGGGGACCAGCGCACGTAGTTGCATATAAAGAGGTCCAGCAATCCATCCCGGTCATAGTCAAACCACAGCGCGGAAGTGCTGAAGCCCTGCCGCCCAAAGAGGCCGCTCGCACGCGTGGCATCAACAAAAGTTCCTTTGCCGGTGTTGCGAAAAAGCCGGCTCTGCCCCACGCAAGTGACGAAAATATCCGGGAAACCATCGTTGTTGTAGTCGCCGACGGCCACTCCCATTCCATACATCTCGACGTCCAGTCCTGCGCTTCGCGTCACGTCCGCAAAGGTGCCATTGCGGTTGTTCCGGTAGAGCCGCAGCGTGGATCGCTGGCGCTTGTGTCCGGGCCAGTCCATGCCGTTCACCAGCAGAATATCTTGCCAGCCATCGCTGTCGTAATCGAGGAACGCGCAGCCTGCGCCCAGCGTCTCCGGGAGCAATTTGCCGCCATAAGCGCCGCTGTTGTGCCGGAACTGGATCCCCGCCGCGTTCGTAACATCGGTCAGACGGAATCCTAGGGAAGAGGCTGGATTAGCGAATGTCCAAGGTAGCGCCGCCGCTGTGGTTAGTCCTGCGCTGATTGTTTTGAAAAGGAAGTCTCGCCGGTTCACGGCAGATTCACCAGGCCATTTCGAATCGCGTAGACCACCAGCTCCGCCGTCTTGTGGATCCCCAGCGTATCCATGATATTAGCGCGGTGCACCGCGACGGTGTTCGCGCTGAGTTTCAAGTCTGAAGCGATTTCCTTGTTCGACTTGCCGGCCACGATGTGTTTCAGGATTTCCAGCTCGCGCGGCGTCAATCCTCCGCCGCGCTCCCCTTTAAGCGTGTCTGGGCGGGCCACTTGGGGGTCCAGCACCGTCATGCCCGCCGCGATACTCTTCACGGCGCTGACCAGGTCGAGGTCCATAGCATTTTTAAGCACGTAGCCGCGAGCGCCCGCTTCGAGTGCCTGACTCACCAGCGTTTCCTCGGAATGCATGCTTAACATCAGGATTCCTGCTTCGGGGAATTTTTCCAGGATTTTGCGCGTCGCTTCGATGCCGCTCAGTTCCGGCATCGCGCAGTCCATCACCGTGACTCTGGGCCGCAGCGCGCAGGCCAGGCGCACGGCCTCTTTACCGTCGCTGGCTTCTCCGACCACGGAGATGTCCGGGTCATCTTCCAGCATGCGGCGGAATCCGCGGCGGACCAGCGCGTGATCGTCGGCCAGCAGAACCGTTATCTTAGGCGCCATTGGCATCCACTTTGATTCGGGGAATCTGGAGACGCACCCTAGTCCCGCCTTGCGGGCTGGGTGAGATTGCCAGCGTGCCGCCAACCAACTCGGCGCGCTCCCGCATGGCCACCAACCCGATCCCGCGCTGCATCTTTTCTGGCACGAAACCCGTGCCGTGATCTTCCACTTCGAGTTCCAGCGAGTCCGGCGAGTATCTCAGCCAGATCCAGGCGTCAGTGCCACCGGAGTGCCGGCTCACGTTATTCAGGGCTTCTTGCAGCACGCGATAGATATGGACGCCCGCGCTCGTCTCCACGGGAAATGACCGTCCCGACTTCTCGTAATGCAGCGCCAGGCCGGTTTGCCGTCCCACCGTGGGAATATACCAGTCGAGAGTGCTCTCCAATCCAGCCTCATCTAGTAGCACAGGATGAAGCGCCTGAGAGAGTGTCCTGATATTGTTCAATGTCGACTGCGCGATCTCCTGCACCTCTTTCAGATCTTCGCGCAGGAGCGATCCTTCCGGAGCATGCTTGCCCGCACGGCCCAGCATCGATCCGATCGCCGTCAAGACCTGCCCGAACTCATCGTGGAGTTCGCGAGAAATATGCCGCAGCGTCGATTCCTGTGTCGAGATCAATTTCTGCGCCAAATCGCTGCGCTGTTCGGAAAGCTCGGCCAGGCGCGCAAAAATCTGGCGGTTACTGCGAATCAGATACAAGCTCGTCAGAAGAATCGCGATGAGCGTTGCGGCCAGGAAAAGATAAAGCTGCAGCTGCACACCATCGTAAATCTGCGCGATCCGCGCGGCGGCCTGCTCTTCGCCTTCGTTATTTCCCACCAGAAGCCGTGAAACGGCGGTGCTGAGGGCTTGCTGCCGCGCCTGGAGCGACAAGCGAATCTGTTCCCGCGCTTCCGCCTCCTTGCCGTTCTGCGCCAATACGAACATCCGGTTCACGGCGTCCCAGAACTGCGTCACCGCTTGCGAAAGAAACAGCCGCTGTTCCGGAGTGCGGTTCGCCCCGGCCAGGCTCTCTTCCAGTTTCAAGCCAGTGTCCAGGTCCTGGTGAACGCGTTCGAACTGCGCGGTCCATGCCGTCAGTGGATAGGGTTCCGTGGTGTCCAGCATGTCCCGCATGGCCAGGGCGATGGAATTGAGGTCGTTCTGGACGCGCAACAGTTGCAGCGAGTCTTTCCGGTTTCGATCCACCATTTCGCTCTGAAGTTTTCGAAGACCGGTGAGTTGAATGGTAATGTAAGACGCGTAAGCGAGCACGGCGGCCAGCGTAATCACCAGTCCCAGCAGCAGTCCGTTCGTTGGGGAGCGTTGCGAGGATGGAGCATTCTGCACGGGCTAAGAATACCTCACGCCGCCGTTTGCCGCCGCAGCGAGAGCACCAGGAAAATCAGAATCGTCGCGCAGGCCAGCGGCACGAGTAATCCTACTCGCAAACTGCCGGAGTGTTGCGAGACCGCTCCAATCAACCCAGGGCCTGCAGACCCTCCGAGAGAAGCCAGTGCGAAGAGGATGCCCCCGACATGCTTCGCGCGCGCGCCATACCATCGCGAGAGCCAGGCAATGAAAATGGGGTAAACGCTCGCGCATCCCAGGCCGGCCGAAAAGACCGCCACGGTGGCAATCTCGAGCGACCTGGATGCGATCAGCAATGCCGTTGCTGCTGCCGCCAGGCTTAGAGCGGCCAGCACTATTTCTCTCTCGGGCAGGCGCCGTAGAACCAGCGATGCGCCTGCGCGGCCGGATGTGAGGCCGGCATAGAAAAACATGGGCGCGAGCGTGGTCATGCCGGTAATGCCATTCGCCAGGCGCTTGGCGTACTCTGCGGACCATATGCCGATGCCGTTTTCCATCGCGACATAAATGAAAAACATGGCGCCCATCGCAATCGTAACTCCCAATCCGATGGCGGGGGATGATGGCAGGGCCGTACTCACATCCTTTTCGTGCTTCTGCGCGCCGAAGGAGACGAACAACAAGCCCAGCACGAGAATTCCGCCAAAAACTGCAGCGCCCGTCAGCAGGATACCCAGCCCATTGCGTTTCAGCGCCAGGGCGATCAACGGGGAACACGCCATCGCTCCCGCGCCCCACGCAAAATTGAGCTGGCTCAGCAGCGACGCACTCTTGGCTCCTCCCAATTCCGCAACGAACAAATTTGTTCCCGGAGTGATCAACCCGTAGCCCAAGCCGAAAGCTGCCGTGGCCGCTAGAGCAACGCCGTGCGTGTCGGCGTTAAGAGACGCAAGACCTCCTCCCATTAGCGCATAACCCAAAACCAAAGGCGGCCTATATCCGCGCCACGCGGCGATCGCGCTGGAGGCTAGTGTGCCACCCAATGCCGCCAGGAATTGAATCGAAGAAAAAAGACCAGCCTGCCCATCATCGAGAGACCATCTGCGGATAAAAATAGGCAACATCGGACCGACGATCGTGGTTGCTATTCCGCTCAGCACAAAGCCTGCGAAAAGCAAGACAAGCAGGTTGCGGTGCCCTTGCGCTGCCGTGATGGCTGGATTTTGTTCGTTCATGGGCAACCTGTCATTCTGAGGGACACTGCCTCTTCAAGCAACTTCGCGTTTGCGAAAAATCATTCTGCCTGAAATTCGAAAGTTCGATACTCTTAGCGTTCGCTTTCTGGAAAGATGGACGCCGTGATTGAAGTCGGCCTCGTGGGATTCGGTCTTGCCGGCCGCGCGTTTCACGCGCCGGTGATTCGCGCTGTGCCTGGTTTGCATCTCGCCGCTATCGTGCAGCGTAGCGGCAGGGAGGCAGCGGAGAAATATCCCGGCGTTCGAATCGTGCGGAGCCTGGACGAACTGCTTTCGATTTCCGAGATTCGCCTCGTCGTGATTGCCACTCCTAACGAGACGCACTATTCCTTCGCGCGGCAATGTCTTCAGGCGGGCCGTGATGTGGTCGTCGATAAACCTTT
>DATNLB010000523.1:0-5077 GCA_035603095.1 Candidatus Acidiferrales bacterium | reverse complement strand
AAGCGCGATGTGGTGATCCTGCTCGACTCCGTCACGCGTTTGGCACGCGCCTATAACGCAGTCACGCCGCCGTCAGGCAAAGTGCTCTCGGGCGGTATCGACGCCAACGCTTTGCAGCGCCCGCGCCGCTTCTTCGCCGCCGCGCGCCACGTGGAAGAGGGCGGTTCGCTCACCATCATCGCCACGGCTCTGATTGATACCGGAAGCCGCATGGACGACGTCATCTTCGAAGAGTTCAAGGGCACCGGCAACATGGAAATCTACCTCGACCGCCGCCTCGCAGATAAGCGCGTCTTCCCGGCGATTGACATTCAGCGGTCCGGGACCCGCAAGGACGAACTGCTCCTGCCACCGGATGAGTTGAGCCGCGTGTGGGTGCTGCGCAAGGTTTTGAGCCCTCTCTCGACCGTCGAGGCCATGGAGCTTTTGATCAGCCGGCTGTCGAAGTCGAAGTCCAACATGGAATTCCTGAGCTCGATGTCTGCGCCGGCCTGAGCCGTCTGCAATCTTTCCATCTCACTCACCATAAAAAAAAACGCAGTGGGTTTCCCCACTGCGCCGGTTGAATTGTTCAGCTCAAAGACGAATTGTCAGGCCGCGGCTTCTGCTTCCACCGCGGCAATGTAGTCGACGATGCGCTCCGACCAGCCGTCGATGTGCGTCCAGCCGTTGCCGTAGCTGATACCGTGCTTGTACGGGGCCACGTTCACCACGTACGCGCGCGGCGTCCACGCCCGCAGGATGCCGTCGTGCGACTGCTCGTCGGTAATCACGATGAGCCGGTTGAGTTCGCGCCACTCCGCCTTCTCGTGAAGTTGCGTCAGCGCGCGCTTGAGGTACGTCCCCGAGTGCGCCTGCGAGCCCACGATGGCGTCGCGCAGCGCGAAGCCGCGGCGGGGCGGCAGTTCGACGCAGGCGTCGGAGAAGGTCGCGATGGAAAACTCCTCGGCCTTCTCGCGAAGCAAAATCGCCAGCCCTGCGGCTGCATCCATGCGCGTGGTTTCGCCCTTCTTCGAGAGCTTGTAGTTCATCGAGCCGGAAACGTCGACGACGAGTCCGGTCGATCCCGCAAGCTGCTCGAATGCGGCAATGCCCTTCAGCATGGCCTTTTCAAGCGCGTCCTCGAGCTTCGGAGCGTGGCGCGCCGCCGTCACGAAACGGAACGGCAGCGCGCGAGCGACGCCCTTGTCCAGCCGCTCACGGATTAGCTTCGGTTCGACGCCCGATGCCAGCATCAGGCGGAGGTTGCGCAGGACGGCCATCCCGCCCAGCTTGCCCTCGCGCAGGAGTCTCTCGAAGTTCTCGCGCTTGTCCTTCCCTGCGGACAAGGCAACCTCCCAGGTATCGGGAGATTCGAGCGTGTTCTCAACGAGCTTCTTCCAGAGTACGGCCTGCGCTTCGTCCTTGGGCTTCGCGTGGCAGAGGAACAGCACATCGCGGAGCTTGACCGCCGACTCGCGGTCGTACTTCGCAAGCTGGTAGGCGTCGAACTTCGTGAACGCCCGCGCCAGCCCGCGCTTTACGCCCGCGGAGAGCGGCTGCTTTTTTTCTTTCCAGTAGAGCGCCACGAACTCACCGAGTTCGTCGGCGCGCTGTATCACGTCCTCGAGCGTTTCCGCCACAAGTGGACCCGCGCCCTTGCGGCGCGCGAGTTCTCGCGTGAGGAAGAGCGGCGCGTGGCGAAGCTGCATCTTGCCGCGTGCTTCCCGCGCGAGAGCCGCCACAACTTCCACCTTGTTCTCGGCGGCGAGCGCGGCGATGCGCTTGGCGATGTCGCTGCCCTTCTCGTAGAAGGTGTCTTCCCAGAGCAGGCACGTCAGCACCGTGCGCCGGAGTTCGCTCTTCGCGTCCACCTTCTGCGCCACCGCTCCTTCGTGCGTCCGCACCGGGAACATCCGCTTCCATACGTTTATCTTTGCCATTGCTACCATTCCTCCTTTCTCCAAGGGCTTTGTGACCCGGAATCCAACCCCGAGGCACACGCCCCGGCCGTTAGTCGAGAAACGCCAGAAAGCGCATGGCCCTCGAGCGATTCTCGGTGTTCATCAGCACACGGTGCCAGCCATTGAGCGTTACGGTCTCATGATCGGGATGGGACATCTTCCCACGCACGTAAACCGATGCATCGCGCTTCATGATGTTGAAGCCCTGATTGCGCTCGCTCGCTGACAGCTTTTTGTATTCCTCGGCGGTCAATCCGTTTGGATATCTTGCCGAGACATAGACGGTGTCTCCGCCGGACCGATAGCATTCCTCGGCCCAGTGCGGCTTTCCGCCATTGCCGCGAGAGAGCGGCTCGTTCTTGAGAACGAGCAATGGATCCGCTTTCAGCGCCGTAGGGACGAAAAACCATTCACCCTGGCGAATGAAAGCTGAATTCCTGCGTCGGAAGCCCGCCTTCCGCGAAATTCCGAGCAAGCCTTCTCGCGTCCGTACTTCGTCTGGCTTGAGAGCGATCTTTGCGCTTGCCACGGTGCTCACCGGCTCGTCTTCTGGAATTGCTGCTACGAACCAGTGCCGCTCATCGTGACCGCACAGAAACTTTTGCTTGGCCAGAACCTGCCCCTGCTCGCCGAACTGACGGCTGAGAAGGAGCAGATGCTTTTCCTTGGGCTGCACGCTCAGAACGACCACTTCCTGCAAGCTGCCCGGAGCGGTTCGGATCTCGAAGTATTCGCCGTGCTTGTCTCGACCAATGTCGAGAACAATGCGCGACGCTTCTTCACCCGACTGAAACCGATTCCAACGTCGGACTGTAGGAACGCCTTCCAAAACCTTGACGCGTGCGCCCATTCGGGAAAAGTATCGGTTCAAATCACTGCCCACTGCTTTTTCCTTTCTAAGGCTGCATATCGCAGCCGGAATGTGTTCACGATTCGGAGCTGAGCCCCGAATCGTTCAAAGACAGGTAAATTGATCTCTCAACATTCTGTCCCTGTTGCATTTTCGTTCTCCTCGTATATTTCTGGCGGCTCTTTCCCCAGCCCCGGCGCGAACCGCCGACTGGTACGCGATTCGCGCCGGCCAACATTAAGCCGGGAGGAATAGTCGATCAGAGTAGCGGGGCCACAGCCCCACGTCGTTTGACAGACGAAGTAACTCTTCTCCGCGCCATCCCGGCATCTTAGTGGCACAGCCAATCCTGGCTGTGCTCTGCCCTATCCGGTGGGAACGATCGGTCCGCGTGAGTTGGTTTGAGCTTCTGCTCCTTGCGGAACAGGCGGGGTTCCTTGTCCGCAGTCCTTCCCGGTGTTAACCGGGACGCTCTTGGTGGAAGTAACGCGCACCTTCACCACACCGGAATCCTTTTGCAGAGGGAACTTGCGGCTCGAGTGAACTTTGCTCTGCCAATTGAGCTACAGCAGCTTGCGCCACTGGCGGGACTCGAACCCGCAACCGTTGTACGAAGTAACTCGTGCCTTCGCCACTCTGCAAACTTTCTGCGGCGGGAATCATCGGCCCAGGTATTTGTCCGCTGCTCTATCCATTGAGCTACGGCAGCTCGCGCCGCCGGCAGGAGTCGAACCTGCAACCGTCGGATCCCGATGTAACCCGTGCCTTCACCACGCCGCAAACTCTAGAATCCTTGCCTCCTTGCTTCATTGCCTCTTCACGCGCGCACACCCGTAGCACGTAATCGCCAACGTCGCATCGTTTCGTCGATTCACTGTCGAGAAAAGCTCCGGGAGGAATTGGCGCTCACGGTGAAACTGCATTCTCGCCTGGAGAGCGCTCTGTGCTCCCGAGGCCCAAGAAGTAGCCGTGAACTTCACCATCCCGGGTTACAAATCCCGCAGTGGAATGAATTGGATCGAAACGACTTAGGCGTTTTCTTTAGAGTCGCGCGAACAAGCAGTCCACGAGACCCGGTCGCCTTGGTATCATTCCGTCTTGGCTTTTGTCTTCGTGTCTCAAATCTGCCTCTTCACGCTCAGTGAGGACCCCCGGCTACGCCGGGACATACGACTGAGGTATCCTGAAAGTAAACGGAATTGGAAAATCTGTCAAGAAATATTTTTGAAAAACTGCAATTTTGGCCCATTTTTCACGTAACTTGTTAATTCTGAAGTACCTAACGCCTCCGCCGCGATTCCACGTGCCTCATTCGTATCGCAGGCAAACGATGGGATCGAGATTGGCCGCGAGGTTCGCGGGATAGTAGCCGAAGAACAATCCCACGCCGACGGAAATCACGAACCCGATGGAAACCCAAAGATAAGACAGCGTAGCGGGAATCGAAGGCACGAGAGTGCGCACCAGTGTGGATACACCTGCCCCGATCAGAATGCCGATGGTCCCGCCGACCAGAGTGAGAACCACCGCTTCCAGCAAGAATTGCAGGCGGACGTCCGCGCGGCGCGCGCCGATGGCTTTGCGCACGCCAATTTCCTGGGTGCGCTCGGTCACCGAGATGAGCATGATGTTCATCACGCCGATGCCGCCCACCAGCAGTCCGATCGAACTGATGACCGTGGTGAGAATCACCAGCGCGCCCGTGAGCTGGTTCCACAGATTGCTGAGGAAGTCCGGTGAGCTCAACTCGAAATCATTTTCCTTCCCGGCGGGGACGCGGCGCAGGCGGCGCAACGCTTGTATAACTTCGCCATGCGCGGTTTCGATATTGACGTTCTCCGGAACGGTGAACGCCATGAACAGTTCCTTGGCTTCCGGATACTGCTTCTTGAAGTTGCTGAGAGGGATGACTACAAAGATGTCCACGCCCGGCCCGAGGAACAATCCCTGGTCGTGCTCAAATACGCCGATAACTTCGTAAACGGCGCCATTGATGCGCACGGTTTTCCCGAGGGCGTCCGTGTTGGGGAAAAGGGATTCGCTGATGGCCGCGCCCAGCACGACGACCGGCCGTGCGTGCTCCTGATCGAAAGCGCTGACGAAGCGGCCGCGCTCGATACTGAACAGCGGAATCGCCTCCGTGTACTCCGGCTCAGCGCCGCGGATGACAACCTTCTCGACGCTGCGGTCGCCGCTGATGATGCGGTTGCTGTCGCCAAAGAAAAAGCCCCTGGTGCCAAACGTCGTGACAATCCGCACGTCGGGTGCGGCCTCCCGGACATAC
>DATNLB010000183.1:0-3246 GCA_035603095.1 Candidatus Acidiferrales bacterium | reverse complement strand
CGCCTGCTCGCTCAACCAGTGCTGCCGCTGCTGATGGCTCGGGGTGGTGTTCTGGATGCTCATCTCGGAGACTGTCATCTGGGACATGTTGACCAACGCGTTCACTCCGGCTTCCCGCGCCACGGCCGCCATGGTTACGGTGGCCTCGAGGTACCCGGCGGACACGGACATGCCGAAGTAGACCCGGCCGCAGCCGCTGACGACGCGATAAACATCACCCGGTTCGAGGAGGTCACCGGCCACCACTTGGGCGCCGGCGGCTCGTAGGGACGCCGCCCGTTCGTCCTCGCGCCGCACCATGGCGCGAACCGGAAACCCTCGATCGAGGAGCAGGCCGGTGACAATGCGTCCGACCGACCCCAGTTTGCCGGCTGCCCCGGTTACCAATATCGGTCCGTCATCTACCATGCGCCTTACCTCCTCGCGCCACGCAACTCCCTTATCATATCTAAACTCCAACACTCGGAAGCGGAACTTGAGCCACTGCTCACGCCGCCGCAGTAAATACACTTCATCCGTCACGCGGAATTGCCCGGAGACTAGCGCCCTGGCCTTTTCACGCAGCCTGCTGCCGACGAATCTGACGCTGTTTTCGCCCCTCCTCCAACTTCCGATCCCTCTCGGCGCGGGTGCCCCAGGTAGCGCTTTTCTAGCTGGGGGTTTTGGTACGAAGGCGGCGAAGCGCGGGATGCCGCTTCTTCCTGCCGAGGTTCTTCAGGCGCTTTTACTTTTCAACTTTCAACTTTCAACTTTCAACCTTCAACTGTCGACTGGGCGCCGCACGTCCCTTGCTTTCTACCAACAACTCACAACTAAGGACTAAAAACCGACTCCGGTCGCGTGCCCCCCGTTACCTCTGCGCCGCCTGTACTTGAGGGCAGGCGATTTCCACAGTGCTGGTAGGAGAGGATAGAACCAGCCCAGCAGAGGCACGGCTGCACATGGGGAATTCGAACCGTGCTTCGAATGCCAAGAATTTGAATGCCTTGAAAAGCGCGATGGCGCCAGTTCGCGAGGTTGAAGTGCACAAGGATGCCCCAGAGCGGGCAGAGAGATCCGGGGGGAATCGTTCGAATGGGCCTGGAAATAAACGCAGTCAAAGAAATTGAAGAATTGAAGAGCGAAATCGCAACGGAGAATCCCGCCCCGGCGGACGTTCTGAGCGGAGGGGATTCCATCGGAATCTCGCTCCTCGATCTTGCCGAGATTCTGGACCAGCACAAAATCTGGGTGGAGTCGGGCGGGGAATCCGGCGTCAAGGCCGATCTCTGCGGCGTAAATTTAGCAAAAGCGGACCTGACCGGCGTGAATTTGCAGGGCGCTCACTTGCATCGAACAAATCTTGCGGGCGCGGATCTTTCGATGGCCAATTTGCGGGGCGTCAGCCTGGTCCGTTCGAATCTCCAGAACGCAAATTTACTGGGCACGGAATTGCGAGGAGCAAACCTCATGGGCGCCAACCTTTATGGCGCCGAAGGCCTGTGGTTTGGCCGGCTGGGCGGAACAAATCTTTTCGATGCGGTGCTTCCCGAATCGATTTCTGCGGTAGACACCTCGAAAGCGATCAGCGATGCCACGAAAATCGCGCGCTGGTTTTACTTCCTCACTGTGGGAGCGAGCCTGCTCTGCTGCCTGCTGATCGCCTTCACGACCGACGTGCGGCTGCTGCTGAATACGTCGGCGCTGCCCTTCATGCGGCTGGGCAACGTGCTTCCCATGACGGGGCTTTATCTCGGTGGTCCGCTGGTTCTTCTGGCGCTTTCCCTGCGATTTCATTTTCTGCTGCTGAGGTTGTGGGGAAGCATGGCCGCGCTCCCGGCCGTTTTTCCGGATGGGCAAACGCTGGAGAAAGATGGCCCGTGGTACCTGATGGGGCTGGTACGCAGACATTTTCGGTGGCAAGGGGAATCGCGTTCCGCGATGATCGCGTTCGAAACGGTGCTTTCGACGGTTCTGGCATATTGGATTGTTCCCGCGACGCTGTTCCTTTATTGGCTGCGATATCTGCCGCGACAGGACTTCCGGGGGACACTACTGCATGTGTGTCTGATGACTCTGTCGGTAGCCACGGCGACGAGTCTGCCTTTTGTTGTGTCGCGAGTGCTTCGGCCGGGTGACATCCGTTTGCCAAAGTCGAAAAACATTTTGCGAATGATCCTGGGAACCACGCGCGCGGCACTGACCACAGCGTTCATTCTTTTTCTTTTTTCTCTTGGCGTGAACCGCGGATTGCCTTTCGACAGGAGCTCGGCCACGGAAGAATCGCCGGCCGATGTGAGACGCTGGGCGGCAATGGTTTTTCAATCGGTGGGCTACCGTCCGTACGCGGATTTGACGGAAGCAACGCTGTCGACGCCTCCCCCGCGCGGCACGGTGTGGACGGACGAGACCGTGGAGAAAATTTCCGGCGCGCATCTGAATCAAATGAATTTGCGCTTCGCGCGAGGCTACCGCGCTTTTCTGACCAATGCAAAATTGTGGCGCGTGAATCTAGAGGGCGCGTATCTCTCGGAAGCCGACCTGAGAGGAGCGAATCTGAGAGAAGCCCTGCTGCGCTCGGCAATTCTCGATCGCGCCCAACTGACACACGCCGTTTTGGTGTCCGCCAAGGCCACGGGTGCAAATTTGACGGCGTCGGATCTACGCTTCGCAGATCTCTCTTACGGCACGTTTGAGAATGCTGTGCTTTCGAATGCGAAAGCTTCCGGAGCCTCGCTCTATGCCGTCAATTTGAGAAACGCCCAATTGCTTCGAACGGACCTTTCCCGCACCGACATGCGAGACACCAGACTCGAACACGCCGTGCTCTCGTTTGCGAATCTGGAGCAGGCGGATTTATCGTCAGCCAAGCTGGGAGAAGCGAACCTCACTGGCGCTATTCTCAAAGGGGCCATTCTGCTCGACGCCGACTTGAAGAAGGCGGATCTCCGAGGAGCGTTTTTGACGGGCGCGATTTTGCGTGGCGTGGAACTCGATGGGGCGAACCTGGCGAGCGCGGATTTGCGGGGCGCTTCAGGAATCACAGCGGTGCAGGTTTGTTCCGCTTTGCACGGACGCGCGGCATTGATGGATCCGGATTTGGCGGCGGAAGTTCTACAGCGCTGCGCATCTTCTCAGTAGCTCAAAATCACAAAAAATGCCGGCCTATTGGAGTTTTGCGTACTCGGCCTGGGCTTGCTTTACCGCCTCGGGAACAAGGAATCTCCAAGCGCGCGATACGCGCTCTTTCACTTCTGTGGATGGCCC
>DATNLB010000586.1:0-2076 GCA_035603095.1 Candidatus Acidiferrales bacterium | reverse complement strand
CTATGTTAGAAGTTTTATGTCTCTGGATGAATGGGGAAATTACTTTCGAGCACGGCAATAGGGTTGCTTGTCACCTGAATTATGCACGTAGCGGAGGTCGCGCGCCGGACTTGATATGGTGCGATTGATCTGCTGCTCTGTTTTCCTCTACTTAGTCTTACCCTCCTGATCGCTCTGTTTTTCGGCTTCCTTCCATGTCGTTGGATTTGTTGAGCAACTAGTGCATAAAATTCTATGCACGCTGACTCATCCCGTCAGCGCCCTCGCCAGCACCGGGCCGAACCGCTGCCCCTCTGTAGCGATCATCCGCAGCCGGTCCATCAAGCGGCGGAAGAGGCCCTGCTCCGCGTAGTGGTCGCTGTAGCTGACACCAACTCTCCCCGCATGGCGCCAGATCTTGGCCGCCAGAAACAGAAACCGCAAGCGGGCTGTCGCCAGGGTGGTATGCTGCAGAGTTTCCACCTTGGCCCCTTCCTCGCGATTGAACAGCATCAGCCAGCAGTTCAAGTTGTAGGCCAACATGGCCAACTGAAAATGATTGCAGTTCATCATCCAACGTCCCGACGGATGCGCCGCCAGACCCGCATCGTTGTTGGCTTCCTTGATCAGGTTCTCCGCGCCCGCTCGCTGATTGTAAAACCACACCAGCGCATCAATGGCGTCTTGCATGCTGGTGACGAACACGCGATAGCTGTACTCCGGCGTGTCGAACAACTGGTACTGCTCTGGCTCGTCGGCTTCCTTAGGCTTGGGCTTCTTCTGGTAGCGCAGGGCGATGAACCGATAGGCTTTCCCCCAGCCCTCCGGCTGATAGCGAAACTCGCATTGCCCGTCGGCGTCGGTGCGCGACCGCTTCCAGTCCGCCGCTTTCAACTCCTCGACCAAACGGGAGGTCTTGCGCGCCGAGACGATGAACTGCACGTCCCTGCTTTGGTAAGCTTCCACCGCCTCCCCACAGTAAAAGCCCGAATCGGCTCGGGCATAGATGGTCTTCACTTGTGGCGGCAGAGCCGCGAACACGCTCTGCAGATGCCGTACGATCTGCGCGCCCGTAGGCCGGTCCCCGTTGCGCAACTCACCGCTGATGTACTCCCGCGTCTCGGCCAAGAACGTCAGGATCGGCTGGTAACTCTTCTTGCCCTTGTTCTTGGGGTTGTAGCTCTTGCGCCCGCCCATTTGGTTGCCGAACAGGGTATGCACCGTCGTGTCGGTATCCAGCGTCACCGCCGCCAGTTGGACATGCGCGGCTTCCCATACCCGTTCTCGCATCCGCCGCTGCACTTCCAGCAGTTGCCGCGCGATGCCCAAATGCAGCGACGCTAGAAACCGCCAGAAGGTACATTGCGGCGGCAGACGCCACACCTTCAGGATGCCGGTCAGCATCGGCTCCCGTTCCAGAAACCGCAGATGATGCAAACGCGAAAAACCGACGTACACCGACAACACCATGCCCAGCACGAACTGATACATGGACATGGCCCGCGTGACCCGCTTCACCGTCAGCGTCTCTTCCACTAGCTGCTGGAATCCGAGTTTTTCCAGCATCGTGGCTACCGGCAATAAACCACCGTAGGCCGTCAGATTCTTAGCTTCGAAATCATACGGCGTGAAAGCCCCGATTTTATTGGGCTCCCCGCTAGCTTCTCCGGCCCCTTGTTTGGCCGCCATTTTGTCGCTATGCTCTTTTGTGTTGATCACCATTTGGGTGACTCCCGAAAGTCAGCTCGCGAAGTTTGCCCTTCGCGGCTCTTCTGTTTTACCGCAGGATTTTCGGGGTCCCCAAGTGGGTTCTCACTTCAGGCGGGGTGGGTTGCTCAACTTCTATGCATAAGCCAACTGTCACGGTGCTTTCCGGATTTGCCGGCCGCTCCAAAAAGGCAAGTTTCGACGAGATCAGTGTGCGCCGCATCAACATCGTCGAGCCGGATGGGACGACGCGCATGATCCTGTCGAACAAGACCGACGCTCCTGGCCTGATTATTCGACGCAAGGAATATCCGCATCCCGACCGCAAGAGCGCCGGGGTGATCTTCTTCGATGACGAGGGAACGGAAAACGGCGGACTGATCTTCGGCG
>DATNLB010000393.1:0-3277 GCA_035603095.1 Candidatus Acidiferrales bacterium | reverse complement strand
CCCCCCGCATGGTGGGCACCGTCACGCGCGCGCGATGTGCTAATTGCGGCGCCGTTCTCACTCCCGGATTCGATCCCAATGGCACGTGTCCCAAGTGCCAGTTCGAATTACACTGCTGCAAACAGTGCCGCTTTTTCGATTCCGGCGCGCAGTTTGAATGCACTCAGCCAGTCCCGGAACGCATCTCTCCCAAAGACGCCAAGAACGTCTGCACCTTTTACGAATTCCGCATGACTATCGAAAAAGATACCGCCCCAACTTCCTATACTCAGCCGCCCGCTCCTGGTTCCGCGCCCCCTGCTGGCCCCCCGCGCCACACCGACGCTCGCCAAGCCTTCGAAAACCTCTTCAAAAAGTAGTTGCTCGATGAAACCTTCGCGGCGATCCTTTCTCGAAGCCGGTCTCTCCCTCCCCGTCCTCCTCGGGGCTTCCCCAGCATTCCCCGCCGGCGCGCAATCGTCTGGGGCAACCGCGTCGAAAGATTCCTCCTTCGATCCCTGGATCGAACTTCACCATGAAAACCTTCGCCATAATGTCCAGGAAATTTCTCGCCGCGCCGCTTCTCGCCCCATCCTCGCCGTCATCAAGAACAACGGCTACGGCATGGGCGTTACCAACGTCGCCCAGCTCCTCGAGCCTCAGCCGGAAATCTTTGGCCTCGCCGTCGTCAAACTCCACGAAGCGGTCTCCCTGCGCGACGCCGGCATTCGCAAGCCCATCCTCCTCCTTGGCCCTTTCGACGAGCGCAACCTCGAAGATGCCGTCGCCCGCAGCGTCATGCCCATGATCTATACGTCGCTGGGCCCCGGGCTGGACAAGATCGCCGCCAAGACGCAAAAGCCCGTCCCGCTCCACATTTGCATCGACACCGGCATCGGCCGCGTCGGCGTGCCTTATCGAGACGCCCCGCCGCTCATTCGCGATCTTGCCGGCCGCAAGTCGGTTCAAATCCAAGGAACGATGATGACCTTTACCGAGGACCCCGACTTTGACAAAGAGCAGCTCCGCCGTTTCCACGAAACCTGCGCGTCTCTCGAAAAGGAAGGCGTTGCCCTCGGGAAAAAGCACGCCGCTTCCAGCTTCGGTCTTTTCCAGCATCCCGAAGCGTTTCTCGATATGGTGCGCCCGGGCATGGCGATTTACGGCATTTACCCTGAAAACGAATTTCGCCACGCCGCGATCATGGATCTCCGCCCCGCGATTAGCCTCAAGGCCCGCGTCATCTACGTGAAGAAGTTGCCCAAAGGCGACAGCGCCGGCTACAACCGCGCCTACATCGCCAAGGACGACGTCTGGGTGGCCACCCTGCCTGTGGGTCACGCCGACGGTTGGCCCCGCGCCGCCGCGCTCTCGCGCGAAAAAGGTGCGAAGGTCCGCATCAACGGCGATCTTTACCCCGTCATTGCATCGGTCTCAGCGAGTCACTGCATCGTCGAACTGGGAAGGGAAGAGCGCGTCAAGATCGGTGACGTCGCCACGTTTTTCGATTGGCAACCAGGCTCGCGGCCGGAGGATGTCTCCGAATCTTGCGGCGCCTCTGTCTACGATCTCACCATGCATCTCAATCCGCTCTTGCCCCGCCGCAGCGTCTAGCCCAGGAATTTCTCCAGCGGCTCCCAATAATTCATTTTCCATCCCTCCGCCAGGTGCCCTGCTTTGCCCTTGGGAAATCCGGCATGGTCAAACACGATTTTGGTTCCGGCCCCTTGCTCCACGAGCTGAAATTTCGCAATCGAGTAATCTCCCGGATCCCAGCTTCCCGCTCGCCATGCTTGGACGATTCGCTCGTTCGGCACCAGCTCTAGGTGCCTTCCCGTGACGTAGCCCCCGAATAGCTCGAACGCCCCGCCCGCTTCACGACCGATCTCCGTGGGCTTGGCTCCCGGCGCCATGCCGGACTTCATCGCCGCGCTAAGCTGCACGACCTTATCGAACTGCTTGGCGTCCGTCAGCGCTTCGTAAACTCGTTTCCGGCTCGCCTTAAAAACGGGTTCCTGGTGAATGGATTCCGCCGCATGCGAAATCTCCTCCGCGGCCTCCGCCCAGCCCCCCGTTGAACCCAGGGCCAGCCCACCAAACGCGATGCCGGCGCCCGCGATCACTTGCCGTCGCGTTGACGAATGAACCAGCCCATTAAAATTAGTTTTCTCGCTCATCTGTAGTCCTCCAAAATTTTCCGCTCGACCGCCCGCATCACACCGCCAGCCCGCTATTGCACCCCAAGAATCCTCTTCTCCATCCTTCTCCAATTCCTCCCTCGCAGCATTAAAATAGCACCTGCCGTTGGGGACGCCTATCCACCCGCCCTTACCGCGCCCTTCCGGCTCGGCTTTTCAACGCTTAATCACGCTCGAAAGGATCGATTCCTATGAGACGCTTGCTCCTGCTTAGCTTCGGGCTGTTACTCTTCCCCCTTTCGTCTCGCGCCCAGTCTGTCGACGCCTCCATCGGCTACTCCTATTTCCGCCTGGGTGGTTCCGGGGGCATCAACCAGAACGGCGTCAGCGGCTCTCTCGCCTATAACCCCAACAAGTGGCTCGGTATCGTCGGCGACTTCGGCGGCTACCACGCCTCTCCCGGCGGTGTTTCCCTCAACACCTACACCTATCTCTTCGGCCCACGCGTTTCTTTGCGCAATCCCTCCAAATTCAGTCCCTTTGCGCAATTCCTGCTTGGCGGGTCGCGTTTGACCGCCGGTTCCGGCGGCGGCTCGTCCAACCAATTTGCATATAGCCTCGGCGGCGGCGTGGATATCGGCCTTCTTCCGCACCTCGCTTTGCGCCCTCAACTGGACTACGTCGGCCTGCGCAACTCCGGTCAGACTGCCAATTGCACGCGCCTCTCGATCGGCTTCGTCGTCCATTTTTGACGCTGCCGCCGCAAGCGAAAACAAGATGAAAAAAAACGGACAAACGAGCACCGCGTGACGACTCCCTCGGTCCCCTACGGAAGTCCAGTTACCCTTTGGATTACTCCGCTTCACAACTCGCTGTCCTGTCGTTTCGCGCCATTTATCATGGTTTTAGCATCAGTCTTGGGAAGCTTTCCGCGAGGTGCAAAATGCGAAAGTCCGTTGTCGTTCTGTTCGTTATCCTGCTGGCCTTTCCAATGCTGTGGGCCGGGCAAACCGCCGAGAAGAAACTGGCTTCAAGGAAGAGTTCGAGTGCTGCCGCAAAATCAGCAACCCCATCTGCGACGTCAGGCGAGCAACCGTCGAAGCGGGCTTATGTCGAACTAGCGATCAGTGAGTTGGTTAACGAAGATGCGAACCGCTGGA
>DATNLB010000621.1:0-3304 GCA_035603095.1 Candidatus Acidiferrales bacterium | reverse complement strand
CCTCGTCGGTCGCACACATGGACTGCCACGCGACGCGCTCGGGGTGTGTGTAGTGTTCAATCGCGCCTTGGATACCCTGCTGATGCACCATGTATCTCTCGGCGTAATCTGGATAGTGACCAAGCGCCCATCTGAACGTCTCGGCTTGTACCAGAAGCATGTGCGCTGCAGCGCGAGCGTTGTCCCTCGCGTCCCAGATGCTGCCGTCGCCGTACTTTTTGAACTCGTAGTCGCTAAGCTGGAAGAGCCCTTTGTATGATCCAGTTCTTGCGCGAGGATTGAAGTTACTCTCGACCTTGGCGATAGACATCATCATTGCCAAGTCCAGGCCATACAAAGATGCCGCCTCCCGAATTTCGTCGCGCGGGTTGTCCGTGGTCGAATGCGGTTGATAGAATCGGGCTTCAAACAGACCACCAAGATACCCGAAAGCATCGAGCGGCATTGCCTCCTGATCTGAAACTATCTGATCCGGCGCCTTTTCCGGAAAAGTTGTTCTTTCCATGGAGCTGGCTTGGCTAAAACTTGCCAATGAGGAAATCGCAATTGCAATCGCGGTCGACAAAGACACCCGTACAAGGGTAGCAACGACAAGCGCAATTGACCATGAACAAATATTCCGGTGCATGACCTGCCCCCAAGAAAGCTAATAGAACCGTTCAATTCCGGGGGCTGCAACCGGCTTTTCAACGGTTTAATGCGTCCTCACGCGGTTTATAGTTAATTGTGGCCGTCGGGTTACAGTCCCAAACGAAGAGAGGATGCGGGCCGCAGGATTGCCTTTTTCGCTAATGGGTCGTGCACCGGATCGTCAGCACCGCAGGGGATTTCTGGTAGGTGCGAGCAGGGCTCCCTTCCTGCCTTGGCATGATGCGCCTGGCCCGAGCATTCGGAGTCGCACGGAAGCCGCCGCCACGCGCGCCATCGAGATCGGCGCGACCGGACATGAGCGCCGGCCCATCGCCGACGCACAATGCCCCAACGATTGCAGCCGTCACGGCATCGAGGTTGGCCGTTCGCCTCAGCGCGCGCTGATTGGGATGATGGCTCTTGGCAGACTTTGACATCGAGATCCTCCATTCGGTTTCATGAGGGCTTAACCCCGCGCCCGGTGTGACAAACAGGCAACGCCTGAACGAGAACCGACAGGAGGACAGTGTTCTCCACAGGCTTCCGTGCGCGCCCCCTCCCCGTCGCATTGATCGCGCTGTGGAACTGTGGGCTAATGCAAATGGTCGCCGGCGGACTCTAACAGCCGCGTTCCAAAGCTGCTTCAGCGCAGTGGGCTTAACGCTCGCGACGCCGTACCTGACAAGCTTTTGGTGATGAGCGAGTGCGTGCTTGGGGGGAGTATGCGCGCTTCATTGTTTTTTTGGACCATAGCGCTCGTTGTTGTCACGTCTCCCGTTAGCGCCGAGAGCACGGCGACCTTTGCGGCAGGAAACGATCCGGACATAAACGCGAGTTGCCGGATTCCATTTGAAGCGATGAAGGATCCGAAAACCGGGAAATCGTTCGCGCTTTCCGCTCTGCTCAACGAGAACGCCAAGCTCGCAGAGAATCTGCGTCAGCGGTACATCGTCGCCGATCTGAATTCGACGGATGAAAACGGCAACTGCCGCGGAGTGCAGGAATACTTCACGTCGGTGGGCGAACTGAGCGAGTTCCCACGGCTACGGGCGATTGCGGCGGCGCGCAAGACTGATGTTGCCTCTTTGGCGAAGGAAAGCGTCGAAGCGCTCGTCGCGTCAGAAGAAAGGCCGAGCGACTCTGCGGGCCTCGCGCTGGAGCTTGAGGATCTGCAGAATTATCTCCAACAGGTCCAAGGCTACAAGACTGATCCCGTGGTCAAGCCTTCCGTCGTCCATGGATACTGCGTGGGACAGACACTGAGCTTCTGCGAAGTTGTCGATGGGCAGCCGAAACTCGTCTACCGTTTCGTGACCTCCTCGTTGCGCAACGCACCGCCACCGCTTTACCGCTATTATGCGCCGATCAACGTTATTAACTCGCGGAACTGGAGTTCGGATCGCAGATACAGTCCCGCCGACGCCCGTCGCGACATGCGAATGGGCGGCGGATACGCTCGGATCGTTCCCTTCGCCAACGGGGGCCGTCCGATCGAGATGCCGAACTTCATGCATTTCGTGCCCGTGGCTGGCTATTCGGGTTTGTCTGGGAACGGCATCCATGAGATTGCCGGGGGTCTCGACTCCGGCGGTACGTTTGGGGCTCCGGTTAGCCTGGGATGCATCCGTCTCAACAAATTCCAGGCCAAGCTGGCGAGGTGGTGGACGCCGAGCCAGGCGAAGTTTTTTGTGTATTTCGAGCCCAATCGTTACCGTGCTTTCGGAGACGCGGCCACCGGCAGGGCCAAAGGATTCCGCACCCCGCAGGATCCTGAGATGGAAATTGCCGCTGCTCCGCCGAGACCGGCATATCGAATTGTTTCGAACCGTGCAAAAAACACGTTTGCCCCATTTAGCCTTTCCTATTTCGCAAGAACTCTGGCGCGCTGACCGATTTTGCAAGAGGTCACGTTCGCACTGGACTGCATCCTCAGCCAGCGAGTGCGTCTCTGGCCGATACTATCAGCCGCGCTTGCATCGCAGCCTGTCCTTGGCGGACTTCATCACCAATATTGCAGAATCTAGGTTTCGGTACACACAGTGACTTCTTGCAAAATCGGTCAACGCGCCAGAGTTCTTGCGAAATAGAAAAGGCCAAATGGGGCAAACGTGTTTTTTGCACGGTTCGAAACAATGCGATATGCCGGTCTCGGCGGAGCAGCGGCAATTTCCGTCTCAGGATCCTGCGGGGTGCGGAATCCTTTGGCCCTGCCGGTGGCCGCGTCTCCGAAAGCACGGTAACGATTGGGCTCGAAATATACAAAAAACTTCGCCTGGCTCGGCGTCCACCATCTCGCCAGCTTGGCCTGGAATTTGTTGAGACGGATGCATCCCAGGCTGACCGGAGCCCCAAACGTACCGCCGGAGTCGAGACCACCGGCAATCTCATGGATGCCGTTCCCAGACGAACCCGAATAGCCAGCCACGGGGCCGAAATGCATGAAGTTCGGCATCTCGATCGGATGGCCCCCGTTGAGGAAGGGAACGATCCGAGCGTGTCCGCCGCCCATTCGCATGTCGCGACGGACGTCGGCGGGACTGTATCTGCGATCCGAACTCCAGTTGCGCGAGTTAATAACGTTGATCGGCGCATAATAGCGGAGTGGTGGCGGTCCGTTGCGCAACGAGGAGGTCACGAAACGGTAGACGAGTTTCGGCTGCCCATCGACAACTTC